>USJD01000183.1 GCA_900554835.1 uncultured Prevotella sp.
AAGGAGGTTCAACGTGCCATGGCTGTCAATAAGAATAATGCTGTGACTTGGGTGTATGCTGGACGTAATGCTTATGCAAAGAAGAACTATGAAAAGGCACTGAGTGATTATGATTATGCCGTAAAATTAGATCCTCAGTACTCTTCTGCATACGCTTTTCGGGCAGATACTTATATGGCAATGCGAAACTATAAGAATGCTGCAGAGGATGTCGTCAATGCTTTGTCTGTAAATAATGACTCAAAGGCATTTTTCCAACTTTATATGTTGGCAAAAGAAGCTTTGCCTGTTCTTATTATACAGTTGAATACTCAGCAAGCAAAGGAACCCAAAAAGAGTGACTGGAGCTATTATCTGGGACTAATGTATAATGAGCGAGGAAAATATTTGGATGCAGAGAATGCCTTTAAGAAGGCACTTGAAATCAATACATTTGAAAGCTCGGACCATACAAAACTAATTTGTAGAAATATGTCGAAATCCCTAATGAGACTTGGTAAGTATGAGGAAACTTTAGCGATGACAGACAAGTGTTTGGCTTTGGATTCTGCAGATGTAGATACATGGCAATATCGTGCTCTTGCCTTTTATAATATGGGGAAGAAAAGTGCTGCTGTAGATGCGTTCAATTCTGCGATTCATTTTAATCCTGATAATGCCTTCCTTTATTATTGGAGAGCAAGGATGTATATGTATTCAGATTTGCTTCGAAATGCGCTTGATGATATTAATACAGCTATCTCTTTGGATGAAACTGATAATGACTATCTGTTGCAGCGCAGTGAAATATATAAACGGATGAAACGATATGATGAGAGTGATGCGGATTGTAAAGCTGTTATTAATGCTGAAATGAAACGTGACACTGATGAACGTGATGTTGAGACGCTTGCTTATGCTTATGTTCGTTTGGGACAAAAAGATAAGGCTTTGGAATTTGTTAAGGAATTGGAAGAAAAGGTTGTGACAAGTGGTGATGAATATGATATAGCTTGTTTATATTCTTTAATGGATGATAAGCAGCAAGCTCTTGATTATTTAGAAAAAGCTTTAAAACATGGCTTTTGTGAGTTTGTGCAAATTGCTAATGATGCAGACCTTGACAATATCCGTGATATGAAGAAATTTCAGGAAATAGTAGATGAATATAAGAATATTCAAAGAGAAAAAGCTATAGATAAGGAGGATGAAAAGTCAAAAAGTATAGAGAAAATAGTGGAAGTTCCCTTTGTAAGAGAGGCTGGAATTTGTAAAGTTAAGTGTGAAATAAACGGCTTACCTTTGCACTTCTACTTCGATACAGGAGCTGCAGATGTTACCATTTCGGATGTTGAGGCTCAGTTTATGTTTAAAAATGATTATCTTGCGCCATCTGACGTTAAAGGAAATGCACTTTATGGTACAGCAGATGGAAGTGTTGTTGAGGGAACTGTTATTATCCTGCGAAAGATAGACTTTGGAGGGCTTGAACTTTCTAATATAAAAGCCAGTGTTGTACATAACCAAAAAGCTCCGTTGCTTCTCGGACAAAGTGTTTTGGGAAAGTTGGGAAAAATAGAAATAGATAACGCCAAGAAAGTGTTACGTATTACACATAAGCAGAAAATTAAGTAAATAACAATTATATTATGGAACAAAAACATCATTACACAGGCTTAACCGATGCCCAAGTGCTCGAAAGCCGTAGTAAACATGGTGCCAATGTCTTGACACCACCAGAGAAAGAACCTTTATGGAAACAATTCCTTGAGAAGTTTGGCGACCCTCTGATTATCATTTTGCTGATAGCCGGAGTGTTGTCTATCGGCATTTCTTGCTATGAGTTTTGGGGATTGCATGAAGGTGCAGAGACATTCTTTGAGCCAGTTGGTATCTTTGTGGCTATTTTGCTTGCCACTGGTATCGCTTTTATCTTTGAGTTAAAGGCTGATAAGCAGTTCTCGGTTCTCAACCAAGTTAATGACGACGAAATGGTAGAGGTAATCCGAAATGGGAACACAACTTCTATCAAGAAGAAAGATGTCGTTGTTGGTGATATCGTAGTGTTGAATACAGGCGAGGAGATTCCTGCTGATGGAGAACTTTTAGAGGCGGTTACCTTGAATGTTGATGAGTCTTCTTTGACAGGTGAGCCTATTTGTCATAAGACAATTCATGAGCAGGAGTTTGATAAGGACGCAACATTTCCTTCTAACCAAGTGATGCGTGGAACAAAGGTAATGGAAGGTCATGGTATCTTCAAAGTCTTGGCTGTTGGCGATAAAACGGAAAATGGTAAAGTCTTTGAGGCAGCCCAGATAGATGATAGTGTTCGTACACCATTAAATGAACAGTTGGATGGATTGGCAGACTTGATAACCAAGTTGAGTTATATTTTCGCTGCGCTTATTATCGTTCTCAAACTGATGGTGTTCTTCGGTTGGAGTCCTATTGTTTTGACATTGGCGGTTCCTACAGCTATATTCTTCTGGATGGTTATAAAAAAGTTTGACGACTGGAGTTGGAAGGCAGTTGTTCCTTCAATCATTGGCTATTTTGTGATATTGATGGGTATGGTAGTTTATTTCCATGATACTTTGATGCCGGGTGAGCAAATAGCTAAGTTGATTACATATACGTTGGATACCTTGATGATTGCAGTAACACTTGTGGTTGTTGCGGTACCAGAAGGTTTGCCAATGGCTGTTACTCTGAGCTTGGCTTATAGTATGACTCGAATGATGAAGACCAACAATTTAGTTCGTAAAATGCATGCTTGTGAGACGATGGGTGCTACGACAGTTATCTGTACCGATAAAACTGGTACTTTAACACAGAATCAGATGCAAGTGCATGATACCAATTTCTATGGTCTTTCTGTTCAGACGTTGGGCAATGATAAGGAAAGTCTGTTGATTGAGGAAGGTATCGCTGTCAATTCTACGGCTTCTTTGGATTATTCAGATGCAGAGGCTGTAAAAGTCTTGGGTAATCCTACGGAGGGTGCTTTGCTTCTTTGGCTCAAGAAGGCTGGCGTTGATTATCTTAATCTGCGTGAGTCTGCTGAACTTTTGGAGGAGTTGCCTTTCTCTACAGAGCGTAAGTATATGGCAACAATCGTTAAGTCTTCCTTGTGTGAAGGAAAGACTATTCTCTATGTCAAGGGTGCTCCTGAAATTGTAAGTGGTTTGTGCAAGAACATCGAGAACAATGTTTCTAAAACTGATATTGAGAATCAGTTGGTTGAATATCAGAACCAAGCTATGCGTACCCTCGGCTTCGCTTATCAAATAATTGATAGTAAGGCTGACGTATTCAAGGATGGTAAGGTTGTGGCTGATAATTTAACCTTTATGGGGGTTGTGGCTATCAGCGACCCTGTTCGTCTGGATGTTCCTGCAGCCGTTGCAGAATGTATGAATGCCGGTATCAATGTGAAGATTGTTACTGGTGATACTCCTGGTACAGCTAAGGAAATCGGTCGCCAAATTGGTCTGTGGACAGCAAAGGATGGTGATAAGAATATTATTACTGGTCCAGAGTTTGCTGCTCTTTCTGATGGAGAGTTGGATAAGAGAGTCTTGGATTTGAAGATAATCTCTCGTGCTCGTCCTATGGATAAAAAACGATTAGTTGAGGCTTTGCAAAGGAAGAACCAAGTCGTTGCTGTTACTGGTGACGGAACTAACGATGCCCCTGCTTTGAAGGCTGCTCATGTTGGTTTGTCTATGGGTGATGGTACTTCTGTAGCTAAGGAGGCATCTGATATTACCATTATCGACAATTCATTTAGTAGTATTGGTAAGGCGGTGATGTGGGGACGTTCACTCTATCAGAATATCCAACGTTTCTTGCTCTTCCAGTTGACTGTGAATGTGGCAGCTTGCTTTATCGTTCTTTTTGGTGCATTTATGGGCGAGGAAAGTCCGCTTACCGTAACTCAGATGCTTTGGGTGAACTTGATTATGGATACTTTTGCAGCAATGGCATTGGCATCTTTGCCTCCATCTGAGAGCGTGATGAAAGATAAGCCAAGAGATAGAAATGCCTTTATCTTAAATAAGGCGATGTATCAGAACATCTTGGGCGTGGGTGGATTCTTCTTTGTGTTGCTGCTTGTTTTACTTTATGTCTTTGAGCATTCGAATATTACGCAGTTAACAGACTTACTCAACGTTCAGTTAGGTGCATCTGATGGTCTTACTCCTTACGAGTTGACTTTATTCTTCACCATCTTCGTGATGACTCACTTCTTCTATCTCTTCTGTGCAAGAGCATTTGAGACAGGTAAGAGTGCGCTTCATTTCAAGGGATGCAAGGGCTTGTTGATTATTGCAACTATCATTTTGGCTGGTCAGATTGCTATGGTAGAGATTCCTGGTTTGCAGAATTTCTTCAATGTAACAGGTCTGAAGTTTGAGGATTGGGTAATCATCATCGTTGGTTCTTCACTTGTGCTTTGGATTCGTGAAATTTGGAGTTTGCTAAAGAAAATCTAAAATAAAATAGAAGGAGTTGCGTTATTCTTTAAGATAGAAGGCGCAACTCTTTTTTATCAATTTCTAAAATATATAAAGATATGTCTAAGTTTAAAATACCAGGAGTTTCATTCTCCTTAAATCGGGCTTTAGGCATCACGCAAGCTAAACAAAAGTTCGCTCGTGAGACTGGTATTCCAACCTCAAAGGCTGGATTGGAAAGAAAAATCGGTAAGATGGTTTTGAAGGCATTGTTTAGAAAATAATCATGGTGTTACTAAAGAATTTATCGGATTTGTGGAATGCACTTCGGTGGCGATTGCTTTGGGGCTGCGTATGAATTTCATCCAGTTAAGCATGGGAACTTCGATATATAAGGTGAAGAAAAGGAAGGGGTGTGAAGAAGGGTATGATGCCGGTTTTGATGATGGATTCGCTGATAGTGGCTGTGACTCAGCGGAGGAAGAGTAGTGGCTTTACATGATAGTTGCTTTCTGAAACCATAATCATGGCTGCAAACATAAACTTCTTCCTTCTAATTGTGCCCCTTTACATAACTTTTGAGAAACTTTTTGCGAAAAAGTTTTGTTGTTTCGAATAAAATTTATACCTTTGCAGCAACATACTCACCCCGCTTCCCTTTAGAACAGCGCGCTCAGGGTGAGTCTTTTTTTTTTTTGTATGCTTATGAATAAGATTGCATATCCAAAGGAGCAAAAAAGTTTTGATGAGCAAATTGCTCTGTTGAAACAAAGAGGTATGTATTTCGAGGATGAAGTACGGGCTAACTGCATTTTGCAAAATGTCAGTTATTATAGGTTGAGTGGCTATTGGTATCCTTTACTGAAAGATAAGCAAAGGCACATATTCAAGGATGGGGCTTCTTTTGATAATGCTTATTCCATATATAAGTTTGATTCGGCATTGCGTAAGTTGGTTCTTTCTGAAATAGAGAAAATTGAGATTGCTGTAAGAACACAATTTTCTTATATCATGTCACAAGAATATGATGGATGGTGGTTTACTGATTCTTCTTTGTTCTCAACTCCAGCAAAACATGCGAAGACTTTGGCTAAAGTTGAAGATGAGTATAATAGAAGCGATGAAGATTTTATAGTCTCTTTTAAGGCTAAATATTGCAATCGTTTTCCTCCAAGTTGGATAACTTTAGAAATTACATCTTTGGGGACAATGTCTATATTGTATTCCAATCTAAAAGGCGGAAGATGCAGAAGACAGATAGCCAAATATTTTGGGGTAGCAGATACGATTATGGTGTCATGGTTGCATACTATCACGTATGTGCGGAATATCTGTGCTCATCATAGCCGATTATGGAACAAGACGTTTGGTATAACCCCAATGATGCCAAGGAGGACGACTTTTTCTTTTGTTACATTGCCAACTAAAGGAACTCAGCACGTATATTTTGTTCTTTGTATGATTCAGTATCTCTTGAATATTATCAATCCATCGAATACTTTCCGCAATAAGATAAATGTTCTGTTGGAAGAATATCCAAATATTGATATTGTTGCTATGGGATTTCCTGAGAATTGGAAAGAACAACCTTTGTGGAAATCTTGAACGATAAAAAGAGTTATTTTCCCATGTCTTTCTTGCAAAGAACAGGGCTTTGTCCATATCATCCTTACATTTGTCAATGATACGGCGATGATGGGTCCAAGGAATAAGAAAAAGCAATTTGAAATCGTCCGCAAACTGCGGACGATTTTTAGATTGTTCCGCAACTTGCGGAACATTTGATGCTCTTTTAGTTCAAACCATAGATGCCACCTTGGGATTGAGATGCACAATGTTTGGTTATCAATATAGTAAAATCCTACGCTCTCTGATGTGCGTATATCTTTGTAGTGGCAAGGAACGCATCTACGATGACATGAACGAAACTTCCAAAATGGATTAAGACGTCACGCAGGCACGTATTGAACATTTACTCAGATAACTATGCTTATGCCAACCTGTTCCAGACTGACTTTGGTTAAAAAAATGCTTTTCTGGTTAAACCGGCGTATTACCTCAAGTCGCTTTGTGGGGTAAGGGGATTTTATGTCTGCAACGTTTCTGTTGTGCAAGGAATATGTTTCGAACTGTTGCTATTCGTTTCCGAACTTTCACCATTGCCTTGCAAAGTCTGCAAAAAGTTCCATTGTTGGGTATCAACGCAATAGTATCACTCTTATATAATCCTACCAAGATTACACAATCTAACCGTCATCTTACCACAACGCAATCTTGCCTGCAATACCCAAATCAAGAGTTGCTGTTGCAATACCCAATGCTTGAAACACACGGCTCATGGTTGGTAACGTGATAACACTTGTACCTTTCTCCAACTTTGAAATCTGAGCACGCTGCACCCCGATACGCTCACCAAGCTGTTCTTGTGTGAGGTTTTGTGCCAATCGAGCCTTGCGTATGGCTTCGCCTACAATATAGGCGT
>USJD01000184.1 GCA_900554835.1 uncultured Prevotella sp.
GTTAATCCTTTGGGTCAGGCTATTGATGGTCAGGGCGACATTGATCTTTCAGATGCTTTCGAAATGCCTTTGGACCGTAAGGCTCCTGGTGTGATTTATCGTCAGCCAGTAAAGGAACCGCTTCAGACGGGTTTGAAGGCTGTCGATTCCATGATTCCTATCGGTCGTGGCCAGCGTGAGTTGATTATCGGCGACCGCCAGACTGGTAAAACTGCCATCGCAGTGGACACTATCATCAACCAGAAGAGTTTCTATGAGGCAGGCAAGCCTGTATATTGTATTTATGTAGCTATCGGTCAGAAAGCTTCTACTGTTGCTGCATTGGTACAGAACCTCAAGGAGCATGGCGCTCTGCCATATACTATCATTGTAAGTGCTACTGCTGCTGATCCTGCAGCTATGCAATACTACGCACCATTTGCTGGTGCTGCTATTGGTGAGTATTTCCGCGACCGCGGTTATTCTGCTCTTGTAGTATATGATGACTTGAGTAAGCAGGCTGTGGCTTACCGTGAGGTTTCTTTGATTCTCCGCCGTCCATCTGGACGTGAGGCTTACCCTGGTGATGTCTTCTATCTCCACTCTCGTCTGTTGGAGCGTGCCGCTCGTATCAACGACCAGCAGGAGGTAGCTGAGCAGATGAACGACCTGCCAGAGTGCCTGAAGGGCAAGGTAAAGGGTGGTGGTTCTTTGACTGCCCTTCCTATTATTGAGACTCAAGCTGGTGACGTTTCTGCATACATTCCAACCAACGTGATTTCTATTACCGATGGTCAGATCTTCCTGGAGACCGACCTCTTCAACCAGGGCTTCCGCCCTGCCATCAATGTAGGTATCTCTGTATCCCGTGTAGGTGGTTCTGCTCAGATTAAGAGTATGAAGAAGGTGGCTGGTACCTTGAAGATTGATATGGCTCAGTATCGTGAGTTGGAGGCTTTCTCTAAGTTCTCCAGCGATATGGATGCTGTGACAGCGATGACCTTGGACCGTGGTCGTAAGAACGACCAGTTGTTGGTACAGCCTCAGTATCGCCCTATGCCAGTAGGCGAGCAGGTGGCTATTCTCTATTGTGGTGTTCATGGTTTGATGCACGACGTGCCTATGGATAAAGTTCGTGAGTGTCAGGATCAGTTCCTCGACGCTATGCGCAGCCAGCACGCTGATGTTATTGAAACTTTGGCAGATGGTAAACTCACAGACGACTGTATCAAGGTTGTCGAGGAGACCATGGCAAATGTAGCAGGACAATATAAAGTGTAATAGCCTATGCCGTCATTAAAAGAGATAAAAACTCGTATTGCCAGCGTCAATAGCACCCGTAAAATCACGAGTGCGATGAAGATGGTGGCATCCAGTAAGTTGCATCATGCTCAGGTTGCTATACAGAACATGTTACCTTATGAGAATATGCTGGAACATATTCTCAAGAGTTTCTTAGTCAGCACTCCTTCCGTTCAATGTGAATTGGAAGTAGAGCATAAGTTGGTTAAGCGTGTGGCTCTTGTGGTTTACAGTTCGAATAGTTCACTTTGCGGTGGATTCAATTCCAACATCATTAAGATGATGATGCATGCTGTGGATGAGTATAAGGCTCAAGGCATTGACGACATTACGGTTTATCCTATCGGTAGAAAGGTTGCTGAGAAGGCGCAGAAATTGGGACTTCATATTGCAGGTGATTTTACAGAGCTTGCTGAAAAGCCAAATTCCAGTGAATGCGCTGCTATTGCAAAAGAATTGGCCAAAAAGTATGTGGAAGGTGAACTGGATCGTGTTGAGATGATTTATCATCATTTCAAGAGTGCTGGTTCTCAGATTCTTACACGCAAGACATTTTTGCCAATCGACCTCTCTACGGAGGCTATTGGTGAAGACAACGACCGCGATCTGACTTCCAGTGTTGTTACGGCCAAAGCTCAGGAATATCTCCGAAAAAAACAGGAAAATCAGGAACGTCAGACTACAGAAGCAAAACCGCTGAATGATGATTTCATCGTGGAGCCGGATTTGAATACTGTGTTGAGCGTACTGATTCCTAAGCATTTGCATCTGATGATATTCACGGCTTTGCTGGATAGTTTAGCCAGCGAACATGCTGCTCGAATGGTGGCTATGCAAACTGCTACGGATAATGCCGATGAACTCTTGCGAGAACTCAACTTGCAGTATAACAAGAGTCGTCAACAGGCCATTACAAATGAATTGCTTGATATTGTTGGCGGTAGTGTCAACAACTAAATGTTTGTCTTGAGTATTTGAGTAAACATGTAGTAGTTTTGATGATTTCAAGGTAACATTAATACTATATAAAAAAGGAGATAAATGGTAAGTTTATCTCCTTTTTTCATGTTTTGTTTTAAAGCACCTTTTTGTTTTTTTGTTATAGTGCCATCCTTTTTCTTCTCTATGCCGTTGAAGGCTTTATCTGAATTTTTATATTTTGTATCGTAGCCCGATATTGAGATCAAAAGTTCGGGATTTTACATTTTCATGATACGAATAATATGTATATCTCAGATAATAAGATGCTCCCATTTCAAAACTCAGATGTTTAGAGAGATTGAAGAACATCTTAGCGTTTGTAACAAGCAGTGACGCATTTCCCTTATCGCCCTGAGCGTTCAGGTAGAGTGGGTCGGTATTTTCCCAGTCTTTCTGCTCATACCCTTTCCAGGTGAAGATGCGGTAGTAATCTGCACCGAGTCTGATACTTCCCACTTTTCCAAATTCCATGAAACTATTCATCTTCACGCTGTATCCGCTACCCATATTGTAGTCTCTGTCTATGATGTTATAGTAGTCGGTCAGGCTTCCACCGAGAATGATGCCGTCTATGAAGATGCTCTGTTCCAGTTTGGTCAAATTTCCGATGGTAGGATAACTGCATAAGATTCCCGGTCCTACTGAAGCGGCTTCTGATATGCGGTATGGAACCTCACTGGTTCCGTCCTTTACAGGTTGGGAATCATAATAATTGAAGTGCTGGAAGATACCAAACTGTACCTTCAATTCATCTTTCTCGATGACATGTGCTCCCCACAGTCTTCCTAACAAGTGTACTGACGTAATGAGCGGTTGGTTGTTGCTCAATCCGAAAGTCAGATCCGTAGTGAAATAATCGTACGGTTTGTTCGTTTCTTCCTTGAAAGCATCACCATATACTAAGTTCAGATTGATATATGGATTTCCCTCACCCCTGAAAAGAGAATTGTTGTCAGCAAGATAGCGGTAACCTGCAGAAATGGAAAAGTCAACGGGTAATTTCTCGTAGTCATGATATTTATAGTATTTGCCCCTTACTCTCCAGGCATCACCGCTGATGATACGGTTCAACTCTTTGATAGGGCAGACTATGGCTCCAAGAAATTCTCTCAGAAATCGACAGAATCCTCTCTGGCGGTCATCATATACCAGATTGCTGATGCGGTGTGTGACCTCACCGATGCACACTCCTCCCATGGTTGTTGCCATCAGGTCATTGATAGCTGGTGGCTCAATCTCACAGGTTGTCTCCCACATCAGACTTCCACAGAAAGAATAGGGGATGGATTGCCAGAAATTCATGCCGTTGCTTCTCGCAGCATTAAAGTACAGACCGCCATGATAGGGATGCGCAAACAGGTTGGTAGAGAATTGGTCATTATCCCATACGAATCCGTTCTGAATGTTGTGCTTGATACTGTGAAGAGAGATTTTTGCAAAATCTTCATTCATCACAAATTGGTCAAAGCATTGTACACCCACATTGATGGCAAAGGCTTCCAACGCAGCTTTCCATGGATGTTTTTTCTGACGGGATGGATCGTTCTCTGCATAAACTTGCATCAGACTATCAGTTGCTGGGAGATATTGGTCTGCTTGCTTGTTGCCTAAAGCCAGTGATTCTATGATGTTGGCTTTTTCTTCTTCTTTTTTCTGATTTTCCAAAGCCTTGTTTCTGACAAGTCTGAATGCAATACCGCCTTCCAGCAGGAAACGGTTGCGATAGTGCTGGGCATGGTGGTAATACCGGGTGTCTCCATAACCTACCGATGCAAAAAGCGAACTGTAGTGTCCCAATTGATAGTCTGCGTTCAGGCGTGCTTGGAGTGAGAAGAGTCTTTTGGGCTTTTCTGATGAATGTTCCTCAAAAGTCTCCACATGGTAATATCCCAAATCGCCACTCAGGGAGAATTTTGGATTCAGTTGGAAATACTGTCCGATGCGATAGAAAAGTGCTCCCGAGAACTTGCTGTCGAGTCCCATGTAATGAGTTCCGATACCTATTATATTATAGGTACTGCGGTTTCTGAATCTGAGAGCCATGTTCAGTTTCGTTGAGGTTCCGATATAGCTCATCAAGTCAATGCGGGTCTTAGGATTGACATTGACCAGACCAATCTTGTGAGCCACCGTGTCTCTGCTGTAATTGATGATGCCAATCTGGACACCTCGCGGATGGCTGATGCAAGCATTGAATAATCCTATTTGAGAACCACTGAGCGTATCAGCATAGTTATAGACTGCAGTCTGTATTCCTCTCATGGATGAAGAACAGATATTGGCAGCTCCCGCCAATTGGATGCCGCGCTTCATTCCCATGGAAACGTTAGAAATTCCAGCCAACTGGATACCCTTGAACGTAGAAGTGGATGCATTGCTGAGCATACCTATCTGAATACCATTTCCTTTGGTAGCAAAGTTGTTTAATGCAGAAATCTGAACTCCCTGCATGTCTTTTTTGATAACATTTGTCAGGATGCTCAGATTGGCACCTTTTAAGGAGTCGGTATTACAGAATAAAGAGATGTTGAAATGCTCAATGCCTTTCTGCGCCTGAACTCCAGCGGAATTCAGACTCAATGTCATGCATATCAGCATTCCTATCTTTGCTTTTGTCATATTGTATAGCTTATTTTAACAGCGCTTTCTCATACTTGTCATTCTGCAGTGCTGTTTGTTAATTCTTAAATTAATTACTATATGGATAGTGTATGACTTTCCTATCCGCTGCAAAAGTACATATAATTAGCGAAATAAACTATAAAATGGGCAAAAGTTTTCGTTTTTGCTTAGAAAAAATATAAACAGAAAACGTTTACGCTTCTTTTCGTATAAAAACTTTACTAATATTTTGCAGTTTCCGAATAAAGTGTTATCTTTGCATTCAAATACAGTTTGCTATCTCGACTTTGCAATGTGATAGGTATTTAAGTCTGAATTGCACGTTATGGCATACATTATGAATTAAGTAAAGAAATGAACGATAAGATAAAACATTCTGGTATAATCAATGCTATCAGGGGAGAATGCGTATCAGTACGTATTCTGCAATCCTCCGCCTGTAGTGGCTGCAAGGTTGCATCCCACTGTAATTCTTCTGAGACCAAAGAGAAGATTATTGAGGTGAATGAACCTGAAGCTCGATTTAAATACAAAATAGGTGATCATGTGGTTGTGGTAGCTGATATGTCTGTTGGCTTTCGGGCAAGTATCTATGGTTATATATTACCATTGATCCTGATGGTTGTAACCTTGGTTCTGGTCATAGCCAGTGGGGCAGGTGAGGGCATTGCTGCACTTTCTTCTTTGGGGATTCTCTTTCCTTATTACATGGCTCTTTTTCTGTTAAAGGATAAGCTGAAGGAAAAGTTGTCGTTCTCCTTGGAATAGAAAGCAAAGAGCAAGAGAATAATCATATAGTAATAAACCTGAAATAAATAATTTCGGATAAATAACTAAAACAAATTATAATTATGAATTTTATTGTGATTGCAATCTTGGTCCTTGGTTCCATTGCGCTTGTTGCAGCATTGGTTCTTTTTGGAGTATCCAAGAAATTTGCCGTCGAAGAAGACCCAAGACTTGGACAGGTGGGAGAAATCCTGCCAGGTGCTAATTGTGGTGGTTGTGGTTTTGCCGGTTGTTCTGGTATGGCTGCAGCCCTTGTCAAGGGTGCTGATGTCGGTTCTATCGAAGGACTGATGTGTCCTGTAGGTGGAGCTGACGTGATGGGCAAAGTGGCTGACCTTTTGGGCATCGCAGTGGCTAACACTGAGGCAAAGGTGGCTGTAGTGCGTTGTAATGGCTCTTGTGAGAATCGTCCTCGCATTGCCGAGTATGATGGTTTGCACACTTGTGCAGCTATGAATTCCTGTGGTGCTGGTGAGACAGGCTGTGGATTCGGCTGTCTGGGTTGTGGCGATTGTGTTGCTGCTTGCCAGTTTGGTGCGATAGCTATCAATCCAGAAACAGGTCTTCCTGAGGTTGATGAAGAGAAGTGTACGGGTTGTGGCGCTTGTGCTAAGGCTTGTCCACGTCACATCATCGAACTCCGCAAGAAGGGTCCTAAGGGACGCCGTGTTTACGTTCAGTGCGTAAATCACGACAAGGGCGCTGTAGCTAAGAAAGCTTGTAGTGCTGCTTGTATCGGATGCGGTAAGTGTCAGAAAGTCTGCAAGTTCGATGCCATCACCATCGAAAACAACGTGGCTTATGTTGACTTCAACAAGTGCCGCATGTGTACAAAGTGTGTTGACGAATGCCCTACAGGTGCACTCGTGAAAGTAAATTTCCCAATTAAGAAGGCAAAGCCAGCTGCTGATGTCGCTCCTCAGACAGAAGCTCCAGTAGCAGTTCCTCAGGCAGAGGCTCCAGTTGCTGCTCCTAAAGCAGAGGCTCCAGTTGCTGCTCCAAAGGCAGAGGCTCCAGTTGCTGCTCCTAAAGCAGAGGCTCCAGTTGCTGCTCCAAA
>USJD01000185.1 GCA_900554835.1 uncultured Prevotella sp.
CTTCCGCTAAAAGAAAATGACAAAAAAGTTTGGTGTTTCCAAAAAAATGCATTACCTTTGCCATCATAAAATAAACAACGAAACGACATAAAAATTATGATGACAATCGAAGAATACAGAGCAGCCATCTTGCAGGCTTTGCTCGATACTAAGAACGAGGACGGCACTCCAGCCATTACTCCAAGGGAAGCACAGGAAGCACTCAACGGATTTACCGACGATGAGTTGCAAGACGGACTCCTATGGAATTCGCCCGAAGACGTGGCATCAATTATCCTTGAGGGATAAATCACGGAAGTTAAATTCAGCTACCAAAAGATAAGAATAGGAGCAAAGACCCTTTTTGCGGGATCTTTGCTCCTATTCCCATTTATACTTCCTGTTCTTTCTTCCCTTAAATTCTGCCTTTAAATGCTCCGCAACAGAACATTCGCATGTGGTTTATACGGGCTGAAAGACCCAAAAACTCCCAGAAGCAGCACGCCCTGGGCTAGGAGCTTCTGCCCTTTCAGGGCGTGTGGAGCATACTTACAAAAAACAGCTCCGCAAGACTTCATTTCTGTTGCAAAAGCAATAAAAAACTAAAGAATGCGACAAAAAACAAAAGAATGTGCAATTTTTCTTTCGCAATTCAATTATTATTTGTAAATTTGCAGCCGCATAAACGGAAAGGGAACTTGCAAATCCCTCTTCAATCAGTTTAAAAAGATAATTTTACCGGTAAAAAAGATATATTAAATAATGAAGATAGAAAACGAAATCATCAGCTCGGTCATCGCTGCGGTGAAGGAGCTTTATGGTCAGGACGTACCTGAGAAGATGGTAGCCCTGCAGAAGACCAAGAGTAATTTCGAAGGTAACCTTACCCTCGTCGTATTCCCATTCCTCAAAATGTCGAAGAAGACTCCTGAGAGAACTGCACTCGAGATTGGTGACTACCTGAAGGAGAACTGCGCTAACGTTATCGCAGACTTCAACGTGGTTAAGGGTTTCCTCAACCTTTCTATCGCTCCTGCCGCTTGGGTAGGACTCTTGAACACCATCAACGCTGACCCTAAGTTCGGTGAGAAGCCAGTTACAGAGAACAGCCCACTCGTCATGATCGAGTACTCTTCTCCTAACACCAACAAGCCTCTCCACCTCGGTCACGTGCGCAACAACCTCCTCGGCTGGTCTTTGGCTCAGATTATGGAGGCAAACGGCAATAAAGTGATCAAGACCAACATCGTCAACGACCGCGGTATTCACATCTGTAAGTCAATGCTCGCTTGGCTCAAGTGGGGCAATGGCGAAACTCCAGAAACTTCCGGCAAGAAGGGCGACCACCTCATCGGCGACTACTATGTAGCTTTCGACAAGCACTACCGTGAGGAAATCGCAGAACTCAAGGCTCAGTATATGAAGGAGGGTATGGACGATGAAGCTGCCACAGAGAAAGCAAAGACAGAGGCTCCGCTGATCAAGGAGGCTCACGAAATGCTCGTCAAGTGGGAGAACAACGATCCTGAAGTTCGCGCCCTCTGGCAGAAGATGAACAGTTGGGTATATGCTGGCTTCGATGAGACTTACAAGATGATGGGCGTAGGTTTCGACAAGATATATTATGAGTCAAATACTTATCTCGAAGGTAAGAAGAAAGTAGAGGAAGGCTTGGAGAAGGGTCTCTTCTTCCGCAAGGACGATAACTCTGTGTGGGCAGACCTCACCAACGAGGGTCTCGACCAGAAACTCCTGCTCCGTTCTGACGGCACTTCTGTTTACATGACTCAGGACATCGGTACAGCCGATCTCCGTTTCAAGGACTTCCCTATCGACAAGATGATTTACGTAGTAGGTAATGAGCAGAACTACCACTTCCAGGTACTCTCTATCCTGCTCGACCGCCTCGGCTTCAAGTGGGGTAAGGACTTGGTTCACTTCTCTTACGGTATGGTAGAGTTGCCTAATGGTAAGATGAAGAGCCGCGAAGGAACTGTAGTAGATGCAGATGACCTGATGGCAGAGATGATCAAGGATGCTCGCCAGACAAGCGATGAGCTTGGCAAGTTCAAGGACATGAGCGAGGAAGAGCGCCAGGAGATTTCACGCATCGTGGGTCTCGGAGCGTTGAAGTACTTCATCCTCAAGGTAGATGCCCGCAAGAATATGCTCTTCAATCCAGAAGAGAGTATCGACTTCAACGGCAACACAGGTCCTTTCATCCAATATACCTACGCTCGTATCCGCAGCATCATGCGCAAGGCTGCTGCCGAGGGCATCGAGATTCCTGCAGAGTTGGGCGCTGATGCTCCTATCAACGAGAAGGAGATCGACCTCATCCAGAAAATGAACGACTTCGCTGTAGCCGTAGCCGATGCAGGCAACAACTACAACCCTGGAGGTATTGCCAACTACTGCTACGAGTTGACCAAGGAGTTCAACCAGTTCTATCACGACTACAGCATCCTGAATGCTGAGAGCGAGGCTGAGAAGATCACTCGTCTGGTTCTTGCAGCCAATGTCGCTAAGATCTTGAAGAACGGTATGGCCCTTCTCGGCATCGAGGTTCCAGAAAGAATGTAATGATCCTAATGTAGGGGGTTTATTATTATGTAAGAATTCTCTATATGAAAGGAAATTCAAGATATAATAACCTACAATTTAATAAGAATATTGACTATTGACAAATAATGAGCATCGTCCCAACATTAAGATTGGGACATGCTCATTTGCTTTTTTAACCCCAACAGAAATAATAGAAATATGAGTAATATGCCTGTGAATCCTCCATCATGGAGAAACGATACCGTTTTACCATTGCCCAATGAAGTAATGGCAAATGCCTGGGCTGTAGATGCAGCCTGTTCCGGCAATCCCGGTCCGATGGAATACCAATGCATAGACCTGAAGACGGGAGCACAGGTTTTCCACTACGGTCCACTTCACGGCACCAATAATATCGGCGAGTTCCTCGCCATAGTCCACGCCCTTGCCCTGATGGAACAAAGGGGGATTACTGACAAGGTAATCTACAGCGACAGCGTGAATGCCCAGCTGTGGGTAAAAAAGAAACAATGCAAGACCAAGTTGGAGCATACTCCCCAGACCGCGCAGCTCCATCAGATCATAGCCCGCGCAGAGAACTGGCTCCGCACCCATCAGGTTACCATCCCTATTCTGAAATGGGATACCAAGACTTGGGGCGAAATCCCAGCCGACTTCGGAAGGAAATAACAGAAAACTTCCCCTCACAAGTTTCCTCCTCGAAAAAAATGGTCATGAAAATTATCCTATCACTATAGGTAACTTTCATGACCCTAAAAAACTTTAAACACTTGTCTTTTTGGGTTTGGCTTTCCAAACTATACTTGTCATGAGAACAGACATTAAAGCTGCACCTATCCAGAAATAATTGATATAGGTGAAGTCGTAACAATCCACTCCATTCACAATCTGCTTATTACCCTCTATGAGTAAACCGCTCATGATATCTTGAATACCAGCACCAACATAACTTGCGACACCAACAACACCAAGAGCTGCACCAGAAGCATTCTTAGGAGCAATATCCACAGCCATCAAACCGCCAAGGAAGCAGAGCAATACACCGATACTCAAACCGAAGAGAATCATGGCAGTAACATCTATCCAAAGCTGATGACCAGGAACCAAAAGGAACAGACAAAGAGCTAAAGCATTCAACAATCCAAAGATAACTGCAGGCAAATAGCGGTTGCCCTTAAATACCTTATCAGATAACAAACCAGATGTCACAGTACCTACAATACCGAGAACAGAGTTGATAGAAATGATAAAACTTGCATCAATGGTAGAGTAACCCTTCTCATTTTCCAGATAGAAAATACCCCAGCTATTTACCGCATAACGGCTAATATACATGAAGGCACTACTCAAAGCCAAGACCCAGATCAAAGGATTCTTCAGCACAGCTTTCTGTGCCTTATTATAAGAAGCCGTATCCTGCTGCTTTTTCTCTATCACCTGTGCACCAGGGAGCGAAACACCCTTGCTGGCAGGAGTATCGTGGAAGAACGTCAGCAACAGTACCACACCGGCAATACCCACTACAGCAGCACCGATAAAACCATATTGCCATCCAAATGCACTTACAATAGAAGCCACAAAGATGAACGTCATAGCCTCACCAATATTATGGCTGGCACTCCAAAAGCCGTAGAACGTGCCTCGGTTCTTATCAGTAAACCATCTGGAAAGACCTACCACGCAAGAAGCAGCACCCATAGACTGGAACCAACCGCTCAATCCCCATAATACGGCGAAAAGTATAAAGGAATGGGTAAAGCCCAAAATCAAGTTGACCAAAGCCGTAACCAACAGACCTGTTGACATCAATCGCTTGATGTTGCTTCTGTCAGCAAGAAAACCATTGGTAAACTTACCGATAGCATAAGTGAAGAAGAGAACAGAACCGATAATACCCAACTCTGTCTCAGAGAAAACACCATTATCCACAATTGGCTTTTTGATTACATTCAAGCTCAATCGGCAAACATAGTAAGTACCATAACCGATAGTAGCAGAAAGGAAAGTTGCCCATTGCAATCTCTTGAGTTTCTTGGCACTTTCCTCCTCACTCATGTTTTCACATGCTACAGGTTCGGAAACTTTATAAAAATCAATTATTTTCTTAAACATATTTTTAAGTTATTATAAATGAGAGATTGAATTCCAATACATATCCAAGAAAGCATCATGAATCAGAGTTTTTTAAGTTGTGCATGACTTACCACCGTAAGCATGCACAACTATCCTAACACAATCAACTATTTGAAATATATAATGAAACCTAAAACTACTTGTGAAGATTCTTCACTCTCAAATATTCGAGAAGCAACGCAGGACGGTCAGTTTGGATAAGTTTGAAACCTTGTTGAACAAGCCATCCCCAGCTCTCATCCGGCTGGCGAAGCTCTATGGCTCTATCATCATCATGTCCCGCATTCTGCGCTGGCCACAAGGCGTTGACAAACACCTGAATACCATTGTCTCTTAGCTTTTTCACAAGACGTAAAACCTGATCATCTACCTGAGAGAACCTGACCTCGAAAGCCAAAGGCTTCATATTCTGCAGATAACTATCTATAATACTTTCTGCATCAGCCCGGCACAAGTCAGCCTTAGGCATGAATATTACTTTATCCAGAATATTGCCATGTTGCTCTTTTACGGTCTGGTAAGGCAACCTTTCCTTGACCACACATTGATTAGCAGTACCCGTTTCTTCAAGAATCTTTTGCACATCTTCAAAATACTCATACCCTTTATCCACATTCACAAGAATCTTACCCTTGCAAAGTAGCATAGTTTCCCTAAGTGTAGGAATCTGATGACGGGTACGGCAGCCTGCACCATTTTTCAAACGAAGTTTTTTGAGTTCTGCCAGCGTATAATCTTCAGGTTTTCCAGTACCATTGGTTGTACGATCTAAAGTTCCGTCATGCATCAAGATAAGTTCTCCGTCTTTCGTCTTTTTCAAATCCAGTTCAACCATATCAACTCCCATGTCAATACAATTTTGGAATGCCTGGAGTGAGTTTTCTGGAGCATTGCGCCAGTCACCACGATGAGAAACGACCAAAACAGACTGCTGAGCAGGAGCCGCTAAATCTGAAAGGATTTCGTTGAGTCGTTGTGCATGACTTACTGCTGTAAGTATGCACAACCAGCCTAAAACAATAAACCTTCTGAACATATAAGCGTGAACTTTTTACGTTTTACTTGTGAAGTTTCTTAGCTCTCAAATATTCGAGAAGCAATGCAGGGCGGTCTGTCTGGATAAGCTTAGCACCTTGACCAACAATCCATCCCCAGCTTTCTTCTGGCTGCTTGAGTTCAACAGCACGATCATCATCATGACCACCGCAAAGTTCAGGCCAGAGCGTATTGATGAAAACTCTTGCACCACTATCACGCACCTTCTTGATCAGGCGACGAGTATTAGCATCATCTGTTTTGAAAACCAATTCATAAGCCTTTGGCTTCATATTCTTGATGTAACCGTCAATCACCTCTTCCGCACCAGGCTTACCAAGGTTTACCACAGGCATGAAAATCATTTTATCAAGGACATCACCATGCTCAGCCTTTACGACCTCGTAAGGAAGTTCAGCTTTGATTATGCACTGGTCAACAGTACCAGTTTCCTTCAAAACCTTCATTGCATCATCGAAGTAATCGTACCCCTTATCCACATTCACCATGATTTTACCCTTGCAGAGTTCCATCACCTCACGGAATGTAGGAATATGATGACGAGTCTTGCAACCAACGCCATTCTTCAAACGAAGAGATTTCAAAGAATCAAGCGTATAATTCTCTGGAAAGCCCTTTCCGTTCATGGTACGGTCAATCTTCTTATCGTGCATCAAGACCAGAACGCCATCCTTGGTTTTCTTCAAGTCCAACTCAACCATATCAACACCCATATCGATGCAGTTTTGGAAAGCCTGAACAGAATTTTCAGGAGCATTACGCCAGTCTCCACGATGAGAAACAACCATAACATTTTCCTTTGCAGGCTTATTGAAATTCTTAAGAATCTCTTTTACCTTTGCACCTGGAAACAAGTTTAAACGAATTGGTTAACGGGTGTTA
>USJD01000186.1 GCA_900554835.1 uncultured Prevotella sp.
CCATTACTTGTTCCAATTCCACCCCCAACTCCACCTGGGGCACCACCTTCTCCTCCTATATTGTGCTCATTTCCTGGTGAACCAGCTAACAGAGCAGAATCTGCCAACAAGAAATAATTAATGATAGATGGCTTAATATATTTTCTTTTCATATTTCCTTACTTTACAATAAATTTCTTACCATTCTTTACATAAATACCCTTGGAAAGCTGAGAAGCATCTCCATTGCTATTTACCATTTTTCCATCAATGCTAAAGATAGCATTTACCTTCTCCAGATTCTTACCTGCATAAATCTCGATATCGTCTATGCCAGTAGTATTGTTGTCCTCACCGAAGAATGAAGAACAACCCTTACTGCCAGAAGTATTTGATGTAGAACCATCAAAGAATGTTCTGTAATCGTCTTCACCAGAACCCATACCATAGTTATCTACAAGAACAACACAGGTATAAGGCTTCCACTTACCTGTTTCACCAACCTGGAAGAACAACTTATGAATATTGTTGCCAGCATTACCAAGATAATAGCTATACTTAGGCATACAGAGAGGAGTAGCCTCACCATTATCACCGATACCCATCTGGTAGTTGCCAATGAAAGTATAAGTACTTTGTCCACCTCTTACATGAGCATTAATGCCATTATCTGAAACTTTAATCACTGTTGGTACAGGATATACTTTGTCAGAAAGTTCATAGTCCTTCAAAACAAACTTTTCGTTTGCATCCTTATATTGAGAAGGACGAATCATGTATGCATTATTTGCTTCAATGGCAGTAGCATTCTCATCTTCTACACCGAGACACTGCTCATCGGTAAAATAGAGATGAACCTTTTTATCTGAATTTCTCTCTACCTTGTGGAACTTACAAACCTGAGTTTCGTCACCGAAAGATTCACGAACCTGCTTTACTGTCATGTTAACAGGAACACAGATGGTGTACCAGTTCTCACCATTAATATTACTGAACTCCCAATGCTCTGGCTCCTCATTCTTCACATCATAAGAAACCAATACGAACTCATGAAGACCGATATATTCACTTCCATCACCATCATATGATCCACCAGCAGCACGGATACCATCACCAATAGTATGTTCACCATCCCAAAGCAAGCCATTGTTAGCAACTGCATAAGAACGACAGAACTGTACCTGAGAAGGCCAAATGACTTGTTCACCTAAATTAGTGTCATACCAAGCTGTATTAACAGGAGCAGTCATCGCAATAGTTCCCCAACCAATAACATCAATGTTACCATATTTAACTTTAATATCTTTGTCTCCACACTTAATTGCAGGTATTTCTGCTCCATTAACATCTACAGTGATTTCTTCTTGCTCTTTACTTGCAGGAATGATAAGAGTTTCCTTATTACCATTGGCATCTGTGATTTCCTTAGTTTGAGCAAAAACATGATATTTTCTTGTTACATCGGTAAAAGCAGCACGCTCAGCCTTTGTCAAATCACTACGAAGATGAAGGATACTTGCACAATAACCGTTATTATAATAATTTTCACGGGTAACAGTGAACTTTGTAGTTGCATCAGGAAGCTTCACCGCATTATTATTCAAGTAAGCCTTTGTATCAAAAGCATCATAAGGTACTTTTGGCGCTTTTTTACCTAAGAAATAAATATCATTAATGCCACCTACAAAAGCTTGATGTCCGATACTTTCAATAGTAGCTGGGAATGTCAAATTCTTGAAGCTAATTGAACCATTATAGAAAGCTTGATCTCCAATAGTCTTATAGCCATCAGGAATAACCAACTCACGTATATCATTGATATTATAATGACCACTAAATCTTGCAGGAATAATACCATCTTCTGTAAGAGGCAATATCAACAACTTGCAACTTATTTTATAATAGGTCTGTGGCAAAAAGCAATGTTCTGATATATTATCTCCAGAAACGGTTGTAGTCAAACCACCATCAAAAGTTGCCTCGCCCATATCAAGTTTGGTCCAAGTAACTACATAACTGCTATTCTTGCAATTTTCAACTATAGTCTTCATGTCATTGGAATTAATAATTCCTATAAACTTCAGACCAGTAGCCTTTTTTATTGCTGTTTGCTGATCTACTGTAACATCACTATTCCACTGATACCAATAATTTTCAAACTTGCCAATTTCACCAGCCTTAGTTGTTGTGATTGTTACCACACCATCAGCATCAGTTTCTACAGAAATCTGTGCCATTACGTTTCCTACAAAAGAAACTAAGATTGCGAAAGCCAAGAACATTTTCTTGCTGCTTCCTGTAAGTAAATACTTTTTCATAATAAATCTATCTTTTACTTTATACAATATATTTTTGTTTTGTAATGTCTTAGAAATCTTGTTTGCTTATGCGTTGTTAGAAAAGCCTTATATCTTATATATAATAATGTATAGCTTTCTGTAGCCGCATCGCATAGTTCTTAGACTCATCATCTTTTTCTGGGTGCAAAATTATAAAATTACAATTACGTACAACAAATGATTTGTACTTTTCTTATGTATAAAATGTAAACCGAAACAAATTAGACATAAAAAGACATAAAATTGAGGAAAAATGTGTCAGTAAGCAAACAAAATGAAACGAAAGGATTTCTTTTGTTTTCCGCATTTATACTTTTTTAATAGCGTGTCGTCACATTAGCTACCAAAAAATTCGTTAGTTTACAATCTTATTTCGTAATTTTGCATCCATATTGAATTTATTAGTATTTAAAGAAAATAAGAAAATGACAGATCAAACTAACAATTGCTCCTTGGTCATTGGGGAACGCATAAAACAGGAACTCAAAAGACAAGGAAAAACAACAGTATGGCTCGCAAAGCAACTTGGTTGCCACAGAACCAACATTTATAAGATTTATAGCAAATCTACCATCGACACAGGTATGCTCATGCATATCTGCAAGGTAATCGGCTATAATTTCTTTGACTTGTTGTCTGAGGAATACAAGAAGCAGAAAAACGGTTAATTAGTTTTCACAAAAAAAATAAAGGTGACAAAGGTTTCTATGCCTTTGTCACCTTTATTATATATATATAAATCATACTATGCTAATCTCTTCTCTAACCTCTCACGGATGGCTGCAATGAAACCGGCTGAGTTGACTGCCTTTGCCTCTACACCTTCCATCAGGTTGACGAGGTCCTTAGTAGCAATACCATCGTTCAGGGTTTCGAAACATGCTGCTTCGAGCTGATCGGCGAAATCCTGCAATGCCTGAATGCCATCCAACTCTCCACGCTTCTTCAGCGCTCCACTCCATGCGAAAATAGTTGCCATTGGGTTGGTAGATGTATCTTCGCCCTTCAGATAACGGTAGTAGTGGCGGGTTACTGTGCCATGAGCAGCCTCGTACTCATACTTGCCGTCTGGAGAAACCAATACGGAGGTCATCATCGCCAAAGAACCGAAGGCTGTACTGAGCATATCGCTCATCACATCACCATCATAGTTCTTACAAGCCCAGATGAATCCACCCTTGCTGCGGATAACACGAGCCACTGCATCATCAATCAATGTATAGAAGTACTCAATGCCGAGTTCTGCAAACTTCTCCTTGTAATCGCTCTCATACACTTCCTCGAAAATCTTGCGGAACTGTGCATCGTAAGTCTTGGAAATGGTATCCTTGGTAGCAAACCACAAATCCTGCTTGGTATCGATGGCAAACTTGAAACAGCTATGAGCAAAGCTGCGGATACTCTTGTCGGTATTGTGCATACCCTGAATAACACCAGTACCTTCGAAGTTGTGAATCTCCACTTCCTGCTTCTGTCCGCTCTTACCCTCGAATACGAGTTTGGCAACTCCCGGCTCATCAGCACGGATTTCCACACTCTTATATACATCGCCATAAGCATGACGGGCGATGGTAATCGGCTTCTCCCAGTTCTTCACGCAAGGATGAATGCTTGGAATCGTGATAGGAGCACGGAACACAGTACCATCCATGATGCTACGGATAGTGCCATTAGGACTCTTCCACATCTTGTGGAGATGATATTCGTCCATACGCTGGGCATTAGGAGTAATCGTAGCACACTTCACGGCTACACCATATTTCTTGGCAGCCTCAGCAGAGTCGATAGTCACCTGGTCATTGGTCTTGTCACGGTAAGGCAAACCAAGGTCATAATACTCTGACTTCAAATCTACGAAAGGAAGGATCAGTTCATCCTTGATCATCTTCCAGAGGATTCTTGTCATCTCGTCACCATCCATCTCCACCAAAGGAGTTGTCATCTGAATCTTTTCCATAAGCGAAATACCTATATATGTATTATTAATAAATTACAATTTATAACCACTTAGCGACGGGCGCTTAATAATTTGATTGCAAAATTAATAAATAAATCTCAAAAGAGAAAGAAATTCGCAGTTTTTCTTTCAAAACGACACAAACTTTGAGTCTTTCTTTCTTATTTTAAGTATATTTATACAGAAAAGCACCTGTCATACTGAAAAAGCACCAATGAGCCTGGGCCCACTAGTGCTTCCTAAATTTTACTTATGATACTCTAAAAAGTCTCCGATTTACTTATCGCTCTCAGGAGCCTTGTCGATCAAGTCCATGAACTGGTCGAGCTTAGGAGTGATGATAATCTGAGTGCGACGGTTGCGCTGCTTGCCAACCTCAGAATCGTTGGTAGTTACAGGGTTGTACTCACCACGGCCACCAGCGGTCAAACGCTTAGGATCTACGCCGAAGTGATCCTGCAAGTACTGTACTACAGAAGATGCACGGAGAGCAGAGAGGTCCCAGTTGTTGCGGATGTTCTTCATCTTGGCACTTGTAGTGCTAACTGGTACGTTATCTGTATTACCCTCTACGAGTACATCGTAGTCCTTGTAGTCCATGATGATCTTGGCAATCTTGCTCAAAGTTTCCTGAGCACGGCTGTTTACCTCATAGCTACCGCTCTGGTAGAGCATATTGTCAGCCAAAGAGATGTAAACCACACCCTTCATTACCTGTACGTCAACCTCCTTCAACTCATCCTTGCTGAGAGAGCGGGTCAAGTTGTTGGTAAGCACCATGTTGAGAGAATCGCTCTTGCTCTTCACCTCTACCAAGTGGCGGATGTACTGGTTAGACTCATTGATCTGGTCAACGAGCTTGTCGATGCTGATGTTGTTCTGACTTGCGTTGTTCAAACTCTTGTCGAGCGCATTCTGCATAGACTTATAGTCCTTCTTCATCTGAGCAAGCTGGTCTTCGAGAGTAGTTACACGAGCCTGAGAAGCAGCCAACTGCTCCTTTGTATTCTGATAGTTGCTTGACAACTCTCTGTTCTCGTTCTGGCAATTCTGAAGTTCCTTCTTACTTGCACAACTTGTGGCCAACAATGCGCCAGCCATCAAAGCCATTACTAAAAATTTGTTCTGCTTCATATTTTCTGGTTTTTAATTTTTACGATAGTGATATTTTACTGAATTACTAAATATAATGCATCCATACACGATGAATCAAAATTCACACGTTGCTTTTCGATTGCAAAGTTACGAATAAGACTTGAATAAACCACTTTTGTCAAACCCATTTAGACAATTTTAACCACTTTTTCTATTTTTCTCATCTTTCTCGTTCATTTTTAACAAATTAGCGTCTTTAAGTTTCGCAAGTTCAGTAAAAATATAAAAAAACAAGCGTTTTATTTTGTCCTTATTTTAATTTGTATTATCTTTGCACTCGAAAAGCGATACATAGGCCATGTATCCTTACCGAAAGAATAAATACATTAACAATATAAAAAGAGAAATAAGTATGATTCTTTTTTTCAGAACTCCATCTAAGAGTGTGATTGCGACCGAGATTGATCACAAACCATCTCAGGACGAAATCAATGAACTTTGTTGGCTTTATGGTGACGCGACTTTAGAGGACGCCCAGCAGTTGCAGGGCTTCTATGTCGGCCCACGCCGTGAAATGATTACTCCTTGGAGTACGAATGCCGTTGAGATTACTCAGAACATGAGTCTTAACGGCATTTCGCGTATTGAGGAGTATTTCCCTGTTGATAGCGAGGATGCCGAGCACGATCCTATGCTCCAGCGCATGTACAACGGTATCGGACAGGATGTGTTCACCGTCAACCACCAGCCGGAACCTATCAAGTATGTAGATGACCTCGAAAAGTACAACGAGGAAGAAGGTCTTGCTCTCAGCGAAGACGAAATGGCTTATCTCCACAAATTAGAGAAGGAGAACGGACGCCCGCTCACCGACAGTGAAATCTTCGGTTTTGCACAGATCAACTCTGAGCACTGCCGTCACAAGATTTTCGGCGGACAGTTTATCATCGACGGCAAGGAGATGGAGTCTTCTCTTTTCAGCATGATCAAGAAGACCACCAATGAGAACCCTAACAAGATTCTCTCTGCCTACAAGGACAATGTGGCTTTCTCTCAGGGTCCTGTCATCGAGCAGTTTGCTCCTGCTGACCAGACTACCAGCGATTTCTTCCAGGTAAAGGACATCGAGAGTGTCATCTCCCTGAAGGCTGAAACCCACAACTTCCCTACTACTGTAGAGCCTTTCAATGGTGCTGCTACGGGTACTGGTGGTGAAATCCGCGACCGTATGGGTGG
>USJD01000187.1 GCA_900554835.1 uncultured Prevotella sp.
GTATCCTTGCCACAAGCGTTCTTGATGGCACGAGCGATGTTATCCTTAGGCATGTTCTCACGCTTACAGTTAGCGATGATAGCACGCAAAGTAGGATTGTTCTCTGGCTCTGGACCGCCAGCCTTTACTGCAATTGCAATCTGCTTACCTAACTTAGTAAATGTCTTGGCCATGTGGCCCCATCTTTTCAGCTTTGTAGCTTTACGATATTCAAATGCTCTTCCCATTGGAATAAATTTTAAAAATGTTTATCGTTTTGTTTAAAATATTATCTTAACTCTGCATTGAGTTTGCCTGTCAGGTTGGCAATCAACTTCTTCATGATTGCATCTATCTGCTTGTCATTCAAAGTCTTTTCTTCATCCTGAAGAATGAAGTTGACAGCATAACTCTTCTTGCCAGCTGGCAAGTTCTTGCCTTCATAGACATCGAAGAGAACAACACTCTTCAGAAGTTTCTTCTCTGTCTGACGGGCAATTTGCTCAATCTGCTCAAACTGTACACTCTTATCTACCAAGAGAGCCAGGTCGCGGCTTACTGAAGGATACTTGCTGATATCAGTATAGGTGAGGTTCACCTTCTTGATGGCCTTCATCAGGTTGTCCCAATGTACATCAGCATAGAATACATCCTGCTCAATATCAAAAGCCTTCTTCAACTTGAGACTCAAGATACCCAACTCTACCAATACCTTACCTGCACGTGTCTCATACTGTACACCCTTAGAGAAGATATTGTTGTCGCTATGCTTAATCACAATGTTATTGGCAGGCATGCCGACACGACGAAGGATATTCTCTACCACAGCCTTCAACTCGTAAATGCTACTCTGCTCATCTGCATGAGCCCAGTTGCCCTCCACACGCTTACCGGTAATGAAAAGAGAAATATGACCCTCCTGAGTATAACCCTTGATAGGATTCTCAGCATCCCACTTCTCCTTATTATATATATAGGTGTTACCAACCTCGAAGAACTTCAGATTCTGACTCTTGTGATTGATGTTGCGAGAAACACTCTCCAAACCGCCAAAGAGCATAGTCTGACGCATCACACCGAGATCAGTACTCAACGGGTTCATGATCTTAACAGTATGCTCATCAGGATAAGCATTGAGTTCCAAATCAGTATAATAGCTTGCCTTGGTAAGAGAGTTGTTCAGGATTTCCATGAAACCTTCACCCACCAACTGCTCTGCTACGATATTCTGAGTATGATAATGCTTGTCTTCCTCTCCTTGAACAGTCAAAGAACTCTTCAACTGGGTAGGAATTTCCACATTATTATAACCATAGATACGGAGAATATCCTCTACTACATCACAAGGACGCTGAACATCTACACGGAATGGAGGAACAAGGAGATCGATACCTTCAGCATCCTCCTTCACAATCTTCATCTCTAAGGATGTAGCAATGTTCTTGATAGTCTCCACGCCGATTTCCTTACCGATGAGACGATGAGCGTACTCATAGTTCAAGCGAACAGGGAAATCCTGAATAGGCTCTGGATAAACATCCTTAATCTGCATGGAAATCTTACCACCTGCGAGTTGCTTGCAGAGAATAGCAGCCTGCTGCAATGCATAAATCTGTCCGTTTGGATCAACACCACGCTCAAAACGATAGCTGGCATCAGTACTCAAACCATGACGACGTGCACTCTTGCGAATCCAGGTTGGATGGAAATAAGCACTCTCCAGAACTACATTCTTGGTGGTCTCGTATGTACCAGAACCCTTACCGCCAAAGATACCTGCGATACACATTGGTTCTTCTGCATTGCAGATGCTCAAATCATGCTCACCAAGTGTGTGCTCCTCACCATCGAGGGTAACAAACTTAGTTCCTTCTGGCTGGGTACGAACAACAATCTTATGACCGGTTACCATGTCTGCATCAAAACAGTGCAATGGCTGACCGTATGCCATCATGATATAGTTGGTAATATCCACAATATTGTTGATTGGGCGCAAGCCGATGATATTCAACTTATCCTGCAACCACTTTGGACTTTCCTTTACTTCACAATCTGTGATACTTACACATGCATAACGCTTGCAGGCGTCAGTATTCTGAATCTCTACGTCAATAGGAAGATCCTCATTATCTACGACAAACTCATCGCAAGAAGGACGATGAAGACTGGTCTGATAACCATTCTGCTTCAACCAAGCATAGAGGTCGCGGGCAACACCCCAGTGCCCCAGTGCATCTGCACGATTGGCAGTGATATCAATCTCAATCAGCCAATCGCTCTCAAGATGATAATACTCAGCAGCAGGCTGACCTACTGGAGCATCCTCTGGGAGAACAATAATACCAGCGTGGTCTGTACCCACACCAATCTCATCCTCAGCACAAATCATACCAAGGCTCTCCACTCCACGGAGCTTGCTTCTCTTGATAGTAAAACTCTGGTCACCATCGTAAAGTACACAACCTAAGTCTGCAACGATAACCTTCTGACCTGCTGCAACATTTGGCGCACCACAGACAATCTGCTGAGGTTCACCCTTGCCCAGGTCAACAGTTGTTACATGAAGATGATCACTGTTAGGATGCATCTCGCATGTCAACACTTTACCCACGTAAAGACCTTTCAGTCCACCTTTGATAGACTGAACTTCTTCCAAAGCGTCAACTTCCAGACCGCAAGAAGTCAGCGCGTCCGCAACTTCCTGAGGAGTCAAGTCGAAATCGACGTATTCTTTAAGCCATTTGTAAGAAACGTTCATTATAATGATTTTATTTGTATTCTCAAAATTCACATCGAAGCACCTCCCGCACTTCGACTTTTTATGATTTTCTCTAAAACTTTGCAAAAATACAAAAAAAAACAGACTTAGACGAAAAAATATTCGTATATTTGCACTTATTAAAAGTTTAATGCGATTTTTCCAGCGAAAACAGAAACTTTTTCATTTGGAAGATAGATTTCAAAGCAAAATAACATGCGAAAAAAAGTGTCCCCACAGATAACACCCCTGATGCACATCAGCATCTTCCTAACCATTGGAATTCTCATCGCAAAGATGGGATACGGCTATATTGACACCATCTATTGGCTGGTGGCTGCACTTCTTTCATGGGGCATTTCATTCTATCTTCTCAAATGCTCTGCATCGACAATAAACGCCCAATGCCTTTCCCTGATTTTCTGCGTATTCTGTATGGGAGGAGTCCTGACTTCTCACCAGATGGATAAGAAACAGGATAAACCGCAAATCATCACAGAAGAAAACCTTTCATCATTTGACAAAACCATGTTAGCCACTCAAGAATGCAGAAACACAATTCAAAAACATTTGCGAAGCCTCAACATTCAGGAACAGGACTTCGCCATCGTCTCTGCCATGACCCTCGGAGACAAAACCTCATTGACTAAAGAAACTAAGGATATCTATTCCATATCAGGAGCCAGCCATATACTGGCTGTCAGCGGATTACATATCGGAATTATTTTCCAACTATTCATTCTATTGTTAGGAGGACGAAGACGCAGTATCCCTACCATCATACTTTCCATCACTGCCATTTGGGCTTATGTCATCTTCATCGGAATGCCTGCCAGTGCTATACGTTCTGCTACCATGATCAGCATCTGCTGTTTTGCCATGCTTTCCCATCGTAAAGCACTGTCTATCAACAATCTCGCATTTGCCTATGTTATCATGCTCATTTACAACCCGCTCTACTTATTCGACATCAGTTTCCAAATGTCGTTTATGGCAGTTTATTCGATACTATTATTCTACCAGCCTCTTGAAGGTCTATGCAGTACCCGTCATTTTTATACCCGATGGCCCTGGAGTATGCTCTGCATTTCCATAGCCGCTCAAATCGGCACCATGCCACTCATCACCTATTACTTTGGTCGCATCTCATGCTATGCCCTTTTCACCGGTTTCATAGCCATTCCAGCAGCTACAGTAATCCTTTGGTTATCTGCCGCTATTCTCCTGCTTTCTCTTCTTACTCATATACCCCTGATGAGCTTACTGTCAGAACCGCTTCTACACTTTGCAGCAAGTGGACTCATCAGTATCACTCAAGCAACGAATACGGCTCTGAAACTCACAACCATGCTGCCAGGAGCAAGCATTGATGGGATAAAAATAAATATCCCACAATTATGCCTCATCTACTTCTGCATAATCGTGGGATACATATTTATTAGGAAGACAAGGTATTATTCAAAAACCTCATCAATTCCATTTTCAGTAAAATCATCCTCTTCTGTCTTATGACCACAAGGATTATAATCTTCCGGAAGATCAAACTTTGCCATTGGATCTATACCTAATGACCTGTCAGCATATACCTTCTTCATGAAGATAGCCCATATAGGAAGCGCCATCGTAGCACCTTGTCCCATCTGTCCTCTATCAAAATGGATGTCACGGTCTTCACCGCCCACCCAACAGCCGCTAACCAACTGTGGAGTGAAACCGATAAACCAACCATCACTATTATTGTTGGTTGTACCAGTCTTGGCGCCTATCTGTCCCTGGAAATTATAACGATAGCGCAAACGTCCAGCAGTACCATTATCTACTACCCCCATCAGCATCGTAAGCATCTTCATGGCGTTGGCAGCACCAATCACTTCATTCATTCGAGGTTGGAAAGTGGCAATGGTATTTCCTTCATTGTCTTCTATTCGACTCACAAACATAGGTGCTGTACGGATACCATGATTGGCAAATACCGTATAGGCACTCACCATCTCACTCACACTCACTTCACAAGGACCGAGACAGAGACTCATGGATGGATGAATATCTGGATTATGAATACCGAAGTCATGGAGAATCTGAACAAACTGGTTTGGATTCAACTTACTCATTAGATAAGCACTGATCCAGTTGTTACTCTGCGCCAGTCCCCACTTCAAAGGAACCATCTGTCCATAACGGGCATGACTCACGTTACGTGGAGTCCAAGGTCTTCCGCCAACCATATATGTCTGCTGACGGTTAGGAGCATAATCACAAGGTGTGAATCCATTCTCCATAGCTAAGCTATAGAGGAAAGGTTTGATGGTGGAACCCACCTGTCTCCTACCTAAGCTTACCATATCATACATGAAGTGAGGATAATCCAAACCGCCCACATAAGCCTTGACAGCTCCTGTTTTCGGATCCATACTCATAAAACCGCTACGCAGGAAGCCTTTGTAATATCTGATGGAATCGAGCGGACTCATCAAGGTATCAATATCTCCATGATAAGTGAACACCGTCATTTCTATTTTCTTACGGAAAGCCTCTTTGATTTCCTCAGGCGTGCATCCCGCAGCTTTCATCGTACGCCAGCGCTCACTCTGGGTGATAGAACGATTCAGAATATTACGAATCTGCTGAGGAGTCAACTTATCAGAATAAGGAGAACTTGGCTTTGGCTTATTTTCCTTATCAAAAGCTGGCTGAAGATAACGGGCAACATGCTGATAAACAGCCTCTTCTGCATATTTCTGCATACGACTATCTATGGTAGTAAACACCTTCAGTCCATCAGAATATACATTGTATGGCGAACCGTCTTTCTTGAAGTTTTTATTGCACCAGCCATAGAGAGGATCCGTATCCCAGGCAATGGAATCGGCAACAAACTGCACTTTGTTCCACGAAGGATAATCCGTACGAACAGGGCGTTTTGCCATCATGTACTGGCGCAAGAATTCCCTTAAATAAGTAGCCGTACCATCCTTATGATCAGTACGATGGAAGTTCAGCGTCAAAGGTTCACTTGAATAATTCTGATACTCAGCACGATCCATATATCCCGCCTTCACCATCTGCGAGAGAACGACATTACGACGCTCCTTAGCACGTTCTGGATAACGTACCGGATTGAAGAGCGATGGGTTCTTGCAAAGACCTATCAGAGTAGCAGCTTCGCACACCGTCAGATCCTTCGGTTCCTTATTAAAATAGGTATTAGCTGCCGTCTTGATACCGACAGCATTGTGCAAGAAATCAAAATAATTGAGATAGAGAGCAATAATCTCCTCTTTGGTATAATAACGTTCCAACTTGATGGCAATGACCCACTCTATTGGCTTCTGGAGCATTCGCTGAGCAGCACTTTGCGCAGTACTACTATACAACTGCTTAGCCAACTGCTGAGTAATGGTGGAACCACCTCCAGCATTAGCCTGTCCCAAAATACCACGCTTAATGATAGCACGACCCAGCGCTCTGAAGTCAATACCAGAGTGCTCATAAAATCGTTCATCCTCAGTAGCCACCAGAGCCTGAACCAGATAAGGTGACATTTTCTTATAAGGTATCACAATTCTGTTTTCCTTATTCAGATTCCATGTACCGATAACCTTACCGTCAGAAGAATATACCTGAGTCGCAAAGCGGTTGATCGGATTCTGCAAATCTTCAATATCCGGCATATAGCCAATCCAGCCAAACCAAATGGCAAAGAATCCAACAATTGCAGAAACAATACCTCCAGCAAGAAGCGCCCACAAAATATGTATGAAACGTTTTCTCATTACTAATTAAATTATATTTCAAATATCATTTCTTGATAATTTGT
>USJD01000188.1 GCA_900554835.1 uncultured Prevotella sp.
GCGTTGGGCTGCATTGCCCGACACATCGTGATAGTTCACAAAATTGGTGGCAGCACTCACGATGATGGTTGCCTCGGTGCCATCCGTCCTTACATCTGCCACACATTCGGCAGCGAGAGCCGCCTTGATGCCTTCCTGGTCTTGTCCCTTCACCTTCAGCATAACCCCTGAAGGCGTTTTCTGAGTCTGATGTTCAAAAGGCGAATCCAGGGTAACATCAATATTCAAAGCACCCTTTCTACTCGCCTTGATGTGGCAAACGATGACGCCATCAGCCAGCGAAGCAAAGGTGGTACGGGTATATCTTACGCCATCCATCACGAAAGAAGTCGTAGCAATCGCCCTCTTCAAATCCAGGTCACGCACAAACTGCTCCGTCTTTCCCTGGTTCTTCATGCTGATGTGCAGATTTGCCATCGGCAGGAAGCGCATGCCATGAGGACCAGGTATGAAGGTCTGGTTGATGAGAGCCGCCGCCTCCTCTTCCCTGCCATTGAAGATGAGTTCCCTCACCTTTGGCAGATTCTCCAGAGATTTCTTACTATTATTGTTATGGGGACCGCCACTCCAGAAAGTCTCCTCATTCAACTGGATATTCTCATCCGTGGTTCCGCCATACACCATACCCCCCAGATGAGAGTTTCCGATAGGCAGAGCCTCCAGCCACTGCTGGGCTGGGGCGTTATACCAAAGCAGGGTGCTATTATCAGTCTTTACCGCCTTGGCAGCAGAAGCAGGCATAAGAGTTCCCAGCATCAAAGCAGCAACAAAGCATTGTCTTTTTACATTCATTATTTCTGTTTTTAGAAGATTGTATCTTAAGTTGGGGACAAATATACAAAAAATATATCTGTCCCCAAAGAAATATCATTTTTATTTTTCCAATCTGTAAGAAGTTTCCGGCATTCCGAGACGTGATGGTACATAACCTCCTCCAAAATCCACCTCAATTTTCTCGAATACGATGCCCGGCTGCAAAGGTCTAAGCTGCAAAGAATGCATCTCTCCCTTATTCTTATCCAGACGAAGACGAACCTTGTTTTGAATCACCCGTGCAGCTGCAGTAGGATACATCAAGTCGTATTTATGTTCCCAGTTGAGGTTCTGGTTGAGATTGACAACCACCTCTTCACCTCCATCCAAACTGAGCGCCACCTGGTGACCACCTTTCAGGAAAGGCATCACGGCAGCTACCGTGAGATAGACATCCACGGAATCAGCCTGTGTATTCAGGTTCATCAGATATTTCACCCAGGCATTATCTACCGAAGCCGTATAAGGGAACAGGGCGATACCCGACAGAGAGCGTCCCAATCCTGGGATGATTTGCCAGGAAGCATCTGATGCATTTCTGCATTCCCCCACATGCTGAGCCTCGATGGACACCACTCCACCTTTTTCCATAAAGACGAATCCTGTGGTAAGAGGCTTATCCTGCTGGTCATTCTCCTGAATGCGATATACCTTCGGCATCACGTTGTGTCTTGGCGCATGCCACTGGGTATAGCCAATATGCACCTGGTCCATCATGTGGTTCCACTTGCCCGAGGCAATCTCCTGGTTATAGTACAGACAGAGCATAGAATCTCTTACGAAACACTTCTCCACATCATCAGCCCAGCGATTCGCCTCTTCGTCACCCTCGGCAAAGAGTTTCCTGTTCATCGCCAGCGAGTAATACATATCATAGAGATTAGCCATGCCTTGAATCGGGAAAAGTACCAGTTCCTGATAGGCATCCTTCTGATCCTTATCCAGCAAGGCTTCTATCCGAAGTGCCTTCGCTTCCAAGGCAAGGAACTCATCCCTCACAGCCTTGAACTCGCCAGACTGAAGATTGTAAGTCTTATCATCAAGCATCTCGGCATTAATACGCGAAGCATAACGGCCGTAGAGGAGCAGAAGATCGGCTATATCCTCTGCATGCTGCTCACCAAACTGCGATGCCGAGAATCGCTCGGCATACTTTCTAAGATTATAGGCATTAAACTGATCAGGATTCCATGCCATATCCATGAAGAAGTCGATGGCAAACTCATGCGGCTTGATATCCCCCACATTGAGCATCCAGAGCTTATCCACCCCATACTGATAGGTGGCCTGCAACTGCTCCCACATTTCAGAAATAGTCGACATCGTGAGCCACTTGCTTGCCCTTGGCGCACCATAATAGCCCACATGATAATACATGCCGTAGCCACCTTTATGCTTCTCCATACCCAGGTAAGGAAGGCGTCTTACATGACCGAAATTATCATCGCAAAGCATCACGATTACATCATCCGGCACCTTCAAGCCCTGGTCATAGTAATCAAGCACCTCGCTATAGAGAGTCCACACCTGAGGAGTCTCTGAAGCAGGTTTGCCGGTAGCCTTGGCTATCATCTGGCGCTGAGCAGCGATAATTTCCTCCATCTGTCGGAAGTTAGCCTCCCTGCTACCCGCATCGGTCATCGGACGGTCTTCGTCTCCACGCATACCAATCGTTACGAGATTCTCATAGTTCTTGGTATTCTCTATTCCTTCCGAGAAGAAACGGGAGATAGCCTTCCGGTTGGTCTGCCAGTTCCAGTCGGCATTGCCATAGTTTTTCTTATGCCGAATCCATTCCTGCTGCGAACGCATCATCGGTTCGTGATGAGAAGTACCCATAATGATGCCATATTCATTTGCCAGACGGGGATTTTCGGGGTCATCCTCATTGAAGCAGTTGCCCTCGTACATCCCATTCTCATCTTTCAGGATAGGAATCAGCGGCTTGTACTCCTTGAAGGAGCCCCACATGGCAGGCCAGAGACAGTTGGCCTTGAGGCGCAACAGGAGTTCGAAGACATGCGCATACATCTTGCTGTTCATGCCCCCAAACTTATCCCGAGCCCAGGAAGTCATGCAGGGGAACTCATCGTTGATAAAGATACCACGATATTTCACCTTTGGTTCCCCCGACTCCACGTTGCACTTCTCCACAAACACCTCCTTATGCTTAGCCACAGGCACATCAGCCCACCAATACCATGGCGAAACGCCCATCTGTCGGGAGAGTTCATAGATGCCATAGATGGTGCCTCGCATATCCGAACCGGCAATCACCAAAGCCTTGTCCACACCCTTCATCGGATGTTCCAGGGTCTTGACCACGTAGCTCTCCCATTTTCCCTTCAGGGCTTTCTCGTTGAGCAAGCCCCGTTTAGCAAGACGAGTCACCACATCACCCTTACCATACGTACCGATGATGACGGGATAACGCACCGGCCATTCGCCGTCGCAGCAGACTCTAGGCGATTTGCCCGTTACCTTGTAGATATCAGAGCGCAGATCTTCTGCAGCCCGCTTCACGCCCTGAGGCTCAGCAGCATCAAGATAAATCTCAGAAGTAATCCCGGAAGAAACCACAGGAAAAGCCCCCTGAGTCTGTTCAAAAGCAACAAATGGCTGATGAGCTGAAACTGATTGATGGGCAGAAACAAAGGAATCATTGGCAGCCTTTACGACTGCCAATGATGAAATGAAAATAAATACTACCAATAATAACCTACAATATCTCATATTTATTTTTTATACTAAAATCATTCTACTGTTTTTGATACTCAAAGCTATCTACATCCACATATCCGCCAGCAGCCTTTGTGGCATAATTGTAGATGGCGATACGGGTACCCATGAAGAGACGGCGATAATCATACTGCATCTTGAAATCCTTGATAGCAGGAATCCAGGTCTTTCCATCTATACTATATAATAAGGTGGCGAGATCCTGATGAAGACGGAAATCGCAACTCATCTTCAGATAGATAATGCTTGATTTCGTTGCCTTATCCTGCTTCAGATTCAAAGGCTGGCGATACACCTCCTCACGCTTCACGCCAGTCACCGCCTTCTCCTTATCCGTCAGGGCTACACTCTCCTTGGTACCTACTACAAAGAGCTTCTTGCCTTCCTTCACGATAGAAAGCAGGGCTGCATCACCCTGGAAGGCAGACAGACCAGCCACATCGCCATCCTTCATCTTGCTCACATCCATCTTGATGATTCCCTCGCAGGTTGGTCCCTCGGTACGGGTACTGATGGTATTGGGAGCCAGGAAGATGTTAGGAACGATGCGGGATGTTTTCAGGCGGAGCCAGCCCTTGCGCTCTGTGAGCGACCAGGCATCATCCACCGGATTGTGGTTCCACTGCCACTGCAATTCCAGCTTGTCTTTCGAGAAATCGTCGCTATACACGAGTCCCTTGCCGTCATAACCCAGCACAGGCTTCTGCATCTGGGCAGGAATATTGCCCTTCTCATCGGTCAGCATAGGCCATCCATCCTTCCAGGTACATGGCTCCAGCGTGAGCACTCTGCCCACTCCACCACGGTCTTGGAATACGATGCCATACCAGTTGCCATCCTTATCATCTACAATCGTACCTTGTCCCACACCGTTGAATCCAGCAAACTCTGTCTCCAGAATCACCTTCTTTTCGTAAGGACCCGTTATCTTATCGGCACGATAGCACACTTCACGGCGAGGATGTCCCTTGGTCCATGAAATCATCAGGAGATAATACTTGCCATTATGCTTGATCATGCGGGAGCCTTCGAGCAAGCCTGTTTCATCAGCATCACGTTCAAAGAGTTTGCGATGGCTGCCAGGCACTACATCAGTTAAGTCTGCATTTAGCTGCACCATCTCTCCCGTGCCATAAACCACATACGCCTTGTCGTCATCATCAAAGAAGAGAGCGGCATCATGGAAATGCTGTAAACGGCTGTGGATGGTCCATTTACCCTCAATATCATCGGCGGTGCAGATATAAGTCTCTCCACCAGGATTATCGTTCGGAGCAAAGAGCGCATAGAACTTGCCACGATGATGCTGAAGCGAAGTAGCCCACTGACCACGACCATACACCGTACCCTCCTTCATGTCATACTTAGGCGAATCGGTGAGTTTAGGGAAGATATAGTTCACAGTTTCCCAGTTTACCAGATCCTTCGATTTCATGATAGGCGCACCCGGCATCAGATGCATGGTGGTGCTTACCATATAGAAGCTGTCGCCCACACGGATTACATCCACATCAGGCACATCAGCCCAAACCACAGGATTGGCGAAATTCTTCTCAAACTTCCACCAGTCGAAATTGAAGAGTTTGCTTCCCTTCAATCCCTTGAACACGAAGTATATATCATGCTTTCCGGTTACTTTCTTTAGCATTTGTGCCGAGAAAGTCTTCCACTTTTCCCAGCCACCAGTCTTGCTGACATCTATCTTTGCCACCAGTTCACCATCCTTTTTATCGAGATGAACCTCCAAAGAACCGCCGAGTGATGAGCACGCAGCAGAGATGGCAAATGCATCCGGACTCTCATTTCCGAAATCCACCTCGCGCACCTTGATGTAATCATCATTGTGGATTTCTGAGATATAAACACCCGTATCATCGGTCTGCTCCGACTTCACTCCCTTAGAGAAAGCGATGGTTTCAGCCTCCTGACGCTTGTAAGGATTGAGGGTTGCGATAGGAGCCACTCCTTCCTGGGTATGATGGATGATTGGGAAGGTGCCGTCGGCATTGTATTTGAATTCTTCCACGGCTACGCTGCGTCCGAAGCCGCCACCTAGTTTACCCGTATGATAGAAGAAATAAGACTTGCCCTTGAAGTCGGTAACACCACAATGATTGGTAAAGGAACCCGTATTCTCCTGTGGCATGATTTCGCCCATATACTTCCATGGTCCGAAAGGCTTCTTGCTCATGGAATAAGCAATGTGCTCAGGCACTCCACCTGCAGCATAAAGCATATAATAGTTCTTGCCACGCTTCATGAACCAAGGTCCCTCGGTGTAGCAATCTTTATATTTTCGGGTTGAATCGCGCTTCTCCACGTCAGGCGAACCGAATCCCTCCTCAGTCATCACGATTCTGCCCACTTCACGCTTTTCATCAACAGCTGCCTTAGCATCTATACCTCCCTTGAAGCTGATCATATCTTCATTCAGTTTGACATAGTAAAGATGTGGATTACCCCAATAGAGGTAAGCCTGACCATCCTCATCCATCCAAACCGTTGGATCGATATTATCCCAACTTCCATTATCAAAAAGCGGCTTTCCCAGCGCATCCTTGAACGGACCGGTAGGAGAATCTGCCACAGCTACGCCGATAGCCATTCCGCCCGTCAGTTTAGAGTGCGCACAGATATACCAGTAATACTTACCATTACGTTCGATAGTCTGTGCTGCCCAGGCACGGTCGTCTGCCCAGGAAAAAGAACTGAGGTCGAGCGGAGAACCATGGTCTGTCCAGTTCACCATATCTTTGGTAGAATAAACACGCCATTCGTTCATCCAGAAGAAGTCAGCCTTATCTTCATCATGACCGGTATATACATAGAGACGGTCTCCGACAACCAGAGGTGCCGGGTCGGTAGTTAACTGTGTTTGCACGATTGGGTTCTGTGCATAGGCAGCACCCTGCATGGCAAGCAGCCATGCGCTTATCAATAACGGCTTTCTGAAAGCCAAGATTTTCGTTGTATTCATCATTATGATTGTTT
>USJD01000189.1 GCA_900554835.1 uncultured Prevotella sp.
TAACCTTAATAATCTAATACCATGAAAAACACACTGCAAAGGTACAAAAAAAACTGCAACCTGCAAGTGTTTTGCATAAAACATGTATTATATTTATACTTCATTAAATCTTCCCGCAATCCATTTAAACTTTCTTTGCACTAAAATAGACTGTACCTTCAATTTTTCCTCGTTAGACAGTAATGGCAGGGATACCTGAATGCGGAAGGCTTGCGCTGTGGGGAGATACTCCGTTACAAACATGACTGGCTCAAGCTTTTTCTGCAATTCCTCATACTCTTCTACACGCATCGTATCTGATTTTGGTTTAATATAACAACCTAATGAATACTGATCCTTGGTCAAATAGGAGGTTACGGGCAAAGAACACCATCCCTGATCATAGAAACGGATTTCGCTTTCCTTGGATGGAGCATTGAAGGTCTTGACTACGCAAAGTATAGAATCGCCAGCCGATGAAGGCAGATATATCATTTGCAGACGAGCCACCTTACTGGTAGTACACTCCAGATAATCATTTGTCAGCGTATCCATTTCACAGTCCTCGCCCAAAAGGTTCTTCACATTAGGCTTCACACCCATTTCCTCTAATTCCACCAACTCCAGACGAAGATTCCGGTCTAAGGTTGGCAGAAGAGAGTCTGGCATAGATACCCACAAATCCTTGAGCGACTTAGCCTGAACAGAAGCCACCAACAATACCACCCACAGAAAAGCAAAAAGTTTCTTCATAATTTATATTTTATCATTAAATAAGCCTCATACAACGACTCACATTACTATCAAGACGTGTACGAGGCTTTTATCTTATTTTCCTACAGAAATCTACTTAAACTGGAATTTACCATAACGCAACTGGCAAGTCCATTTTCCCTGATAAGGAGAAACGAAAATCGTAAACAAACAGCCTATGCCCAATGGGGAATTGCCACCCTTATAGAAGGCTGTGCCACCATCTTCCTCATCATAGGAAACAGAATAGCGTGTCTTCATCTTCTTCACCAAAGACTTCATCTTGGCGATGGCTGCTGCCTTATTAGGACAAACAAAATAGAAACGAGCCTGATTCAACTTTGTTGTTCCCTGAAGATCCTGGAAACCGAGTTCTATGCGGTCTGCCTTGAAACCTTCAAACATCTCGTTGAGGTAAACAAGTTTGTCTGCACTCTGAGATTTAGGTGTACCATAATCTTTATTAAGCTTTTGAACTGTCTCTTCACAAGTTGAGCCGAATGCTACACCTAAAACTTCGGCATCCTGATTTGCGCTCACTGATAATGAAGAAAACAATGCCAATGCAATTAATATTTTTTTCATGATTGTTACGTTGTTATGCTAAAAACTGTCGCAAAGGTACGATAAAAATAAGAAACAACAAAAAAAATCATCACTTTTTTCAAAAATAAGGGGAAATATCCTTAAAAATAAAGAAATTTCCCCAACAAACATATTATTATTTCAAAAATTACCACAAAGCTACATTCCCTATTCCTGCCATACTAAAATGCGCAGAAATATTCATAGCCTTGAAAACTCTTGCTATTGTGGAAAAAGAAAGATTAGCCCCATTTTCCATACGAGATATTTGCGCTTTTTTAACACCAATCATTTTTCCAAGTTGTTCTTGGGTCAAGTGTCTTTCTTCTCTTGCCTTTCTGATAGCTTCCCCCATTAGATAAGTTTTCAGATCAGCTTCCAGCTTATCACGTCTTGGCGTACCTTTTTCCCCAATGACACTATCCATCATTTCGTCATGAGTATAAAGTTTCATTTTTTCCATATCATTTATTATTAAAATATTCTTTTCTTATTGCTTCTGCTCTTGCTATTTCTTTACTGGGAGTCTTTTGAGTTTTCTTGATAATGCCATGTGTAGCAACAACAAATGTCTGCTCATCATTATCCCAAAATGCAAAAAGTCGATAAGAAGTTTTGTTATAAAGAGTTCTAAACTCCCAGATTTCTGAATTTTCAAGTTTTTTGAATAATTCATTATCTGTATAGAATCTGCACTTATTGATATTATAAACTATTTTATCTTGTACCTTTTCACTTAGTGAACGCAAGAACTCCAAAGCTTCCTCTGTATAGAGGATTTGAAATTTTGGTATTTCTTCCATAAATTAATCTTTTCTGCAAAGTTAGGAAAAAGTTTACATATAAGAAAACATTTCCCCGACTTTTTATTTAAAGTCGCATATTTTTAACACTTTACGGTCTAAACAGCCCAACCTGTGGTACTTCCGCCCAAAACGAATTAAGTGGAAAGTCCGCTATTACTGGGACTTTCCACTTAATTTATTGAGATTCAAATATTTGCTATTACTCCTCTACTGCCGCCTGCGCCGCAGCCAAACGTGCGATTGGCACACGGAATGGAGAGCAGGATGCATAATTCATACCTACCTTGGCACAGAACTTAACTGATGATGGCTCACCACCGTGCTCACCGCAAATACCTGTACGGAGGTTAGGACGAGTAGCACGACCATTCTCTACTGCCATCTTGATGAGCTGACCCACACCCTCCTGATCAAGAACCTGGAATGGATCCACCTTCAAAATCTTCTTCTCCATATAAGCTGGGAGGAATGAAGCGATGTCATCACGAGAGTAACCGAAGGTCATCTGAGTCAAGTCGTTGGTACCGAATGAGAAGTACTGAGCCTCTTCCGCAATCTGACCTGCTGTAAGAGCTGCACGAGGAATCTCGATCATAGTACCAATCTCGAATTCTACCTCTACGCCGTACTCAGCGAATACCTCCTTAGAAGTAGCGAGGATGATAGCCTTCTGCTGCTTGAGCTCCTGAACGGTACCGATGAGAGGAACCATGATTTCTGGGCATGGATGGAATCCTTCCTTCTTCAATTCGCAAGCTGCACCAAGGATGGCGCGAGTCTGCATCGCCGTAATCTCAGGGAATGTGATACCGAGACGGCAACCACGATGACCGAGCATTGGGTTGTTCTCTGCCAGAGAGTTCACACGCTTCTTGATTTCCTCTACACTTACGCCCATTTCCTTAGCCATGGTCTCCTGACCAGCCAAATCGTGTGGTACGAACTCATGGAGAGGTGGGTCGAGCAAGCGGATGTTCACGTGGCAACCGTCCATAGCCTTGAGGATGCCGTAGAAGTCAGCCTTCTGATAAGGGAGGAGCTTGGCAAGTGCCTTCTCACGACCCTCTACAGAATCAGCCAAAATCATCTCACGCATCGCAACAATCTTCTGATCATCGAAGAACATGTGCTCTGTACGTGTCAAACCGATACCCTTGGCACCGAATGCACGAGCTACCTCAGCATCATGAGGAGTATCCGCATTGGTACGGATTTCCATCTTGGTATATTTATCACAGAGATCCATCAGTTCCTTGAAGTCACCAGAAAGCTCTGCAGCCTTGGTCTCAATCTGACCAGCATAAACCTGACCTGTAGTACCGTTCAAAGAGATGAAATCACCCTCCTTGTAAACTACGCCCTCGATCTCAACGGTCTTTGCCTTATAATCTACGTTGATAGAGCCAGCACCAGATACGCAGCACTTACCCATACCACGAGCCACTACGGCAGCGTGAGAAGTCATACCACCACGAGCGGTAAGAATACCCTCGGCAGCAGACATACCAGCGAGGTCTTCAGGAGAAGTCTCAATACGAACCATGATGACCTTCTTGCCATCCTCATGCCACTCCTGAGCATCGTCTGCATGGAATACAATCTGACCACAAGCAGCACCTGGAGAAGCAGGGAGTCCCTGTGTGATGACCTTCGCCTTAGAGAGCGCCAACTTATCGAATACAGGGTGCAATAATTCATCAAGTTTCTGTGGTTCGCAACGGAGGATAGCAGTCTTCTCGTCGATCATACCCTCGTGAAGAAGATCCATAGCAATCTTCACCATTGCGGTACCAGTACGCTTACCATTACGTGTCTGGAGGAACCAGAGTTTACCTTCCTGTACGGTGAACTCCATATCCTGCATATCATGATAGTGGTTCTCCAACTTATTCTGCAGCGCATCCAGTTCCTTGTAAAGTTCAGGCATAGCCTCTTCCATAGAAGGATATTTAGCAACACGCTCCTCCTCAGAGATACCTGCACGCTCAGCCCAGCGCTGAGAACCAATCTTAGTAATCTGCTGTGGCGTACGGATACCAGCCACTACGTCCTCACCCTGTGCATTGATCAGGTACTCACCATTGAAGAGATTTTCACCATTACCCGCATCACGGGAGAAGCAAACACCTGTGGCAGAAGTATCACCCATATTACCGAACACCATCGCCATCACAGACACGGCAGTACCCCACTCTGCAGGAATGCCTTCCATCTTGCGATAGAGAATAGCACGCTCGTTCATCCAACTGTCGAATACGGCGCAAATGGCACCCCAAAGCTGATCCATAGGATTGTCTGGGAAATCCTTACCTGTCTGCTGCTTGATAGCCGTCTTGAATGCCTTGACAAGATGCTTCAATTCATCTACAGACATTTCATTGTCCAGTGTGATACCGCGCTGCTTCTTCACCTCCATGATGATAGCCTCGAATGGGTCGATATCTTCCTTGTTGACAGGCTTCATACCGAGCACCACGTCGCCATACATCTGCACGAAACGGCGATAGCTGTCATAAGCAAAGCGCTCATTACCCGTTTTACGAGCCAAGCCCTCTACTACCTCATCATTCAAACCAAGGTTGAGGATGGTATCCATCATACCCGGCATAGAAGCACGAGCACCAGAACGTACACTAACCAAAAGAGGATTTTCCACATCTCCAAACTTTGAGTTCATCAAAGCCTCAATATGCTGAACAGCTTTCTCAACTTCATCCTTGAGAAGAGCCACTACATCTTCCTTGCCTTTTTCAAAGTATTCGTTGCACACATCTGTGGTAATTGTAAAACCAGGAGGTACAGGTACACCAATAAGATTCATTTCCGCCAAGTTGGCACCCTTACCACCGAGCAAGTTTCTCATGTCGGCCTTGCCCTCTGCCTTACCATTACCGAAAGTATAAACTCTTTTTTCGTCCATAATCGAATAGGTTCTAATTTATTAGTTTATTGTTATTAAAATTTGTGATGCAAATATACGATTAAAAATCGGTTCTACCAAACTTTTTACCATCTTTTTGCAATCTCGACATTACATTTTTAATTGTTTACGTACACACCATCTGCCGATAATAAATTATAAGCAAACTTGCTATTATTTTTACAAATCGATATATACCTTATTATATATAAGGGAAAAACTTGATGATATATTAAAAGAAGCTCTTCTTCATCAAAAAGCAGAGAATCGCCACCACAGATGATTCTTTTTCATTCCGGTTTTTCACATATCTTACAAATTACTTTGGAAAAATTTTCATTTTTTACAAAAAAGTAGTATCTTTGCACTCAAAAATTTAAATATCAATCATGGGAAGAAAACGTAAACCGTTACCATTTATAGAAAATGTTACCATCGAAGCTGTGGCTGCTGAAGGAAAATGCATCACACGCGTCGATGACCAAGTCATCTTCGTACCTTTCTGCGTACCGGGAGATGTGGTAGATTTACAAGTAGTTAAGAAGAAACATAAATACTGCGAGGCGAAAGTTGTCAGATTCATCAAGAAGAGCGACGTTCGCCAGGAGCCGATGTGCGAGCATTTCGGTATCTGCGGCGGCTGCAAATGGCAGAACCTGCCATACGAGGAGCAAATCAAGGCGAAGCAGAAACAGGTGGAAGACCAGCTCACCCGCATCGGTAAAATCGAGCTTCCTGAATTCCGCCCTATCATGGGTAGCGTGAAGACTCAGGAGTATCGTAACAAGATAGAATTCGGATGCAGCAACAAGCGATGGTTTACTGCAGAGGAACTCGCACAACTTCCTCAGAAAGAGGATGATACGGCATCTTCATTAAAGGAACGCCACGCACAGAACGCCATCGGTTTTCATATCACCGGAGCCTTCGACAAGATATATCCTATCAAGAAATGCTGGCTGATGGATGACCTCTGCAATGAGATTCGCAACTTCGTATTCGAGTATGCCGATTCTCACGACTATACTTTCTACGATCTGCGTGAGCAACATGGATTGTTGAGAGACATGATGATTCGCAACTCCAACACTGGCGAATGGATGCTTGTGTTCCAATTCCATTACGACGAAGAAGGCGACGAGCAGAGAGCGCAGGAATTGATGCAGCAAGTAGCTGACAGATTCCCGCAGATTACATCGCTCATGTATGTAAATAACCAAAAAGGCAACGATACCTTCAATGATTTGGAACTGAGTCTTTTCAAAGGCAACGACCATATCTTCGAATTGATGGAAGACCTGAAGTTCAAGGTAGGTCCTAAGAGTTTCTACCAGACCAATACCGAGCAGGCTTACCACCTCTACTGCGTGGCCCGCGAGTTTGCCAACCTTACCGGAGATGAGCTGGTTTACGACCTCTATACCGGCACCGGAACCATCG
>USJD01000190.1 GCA_900554835.1 uncultured Prevotella sp.
ATGAGTCTATGAGCAGCTATGGTGTGATGCGAGGCTTGCACTTCCAGCGCCCACCTTATACCCAGAGCAAGTTGGTTCGCTGCGTAAAAGGTAGAGTGCTCGATGTAGCAGTAGATATTCGCAAAGGCTCCCCTACTTACGGCAAGCATGTGGCAGTAGAATTGACAGAAGATAATCATCACCAGTTCTTCATCCCTAAGGGCTTTGCCCATGGTTTCGCTGTTCTCTCAGAAACTGCAGTCTTCCAATACAAGTGTGATAACTTCTATCATCCAGAGGCTGATGGTGGCATCTCTATCCTCGATGATACTCTCGGTATTGATTGGAAGATACCAACCGAACATGCCATCCTCTCGGAGAAAGATACAAAACATGATGTTTTAAAGGACTTCGACAGTCCTTTCGTCATTAACATAGATTTATACAAATGAATACAAAACAGCAAATAGCACAGCAACGTGCTAATTTGGCGATAGCTGAATTCTTGAATGAATTGTTTACTCCTCCGTATGTTATTAGTGAGTCAACTTTTGATGAAACGAAGGAATCTGCGGTGGAGTGTGCCAAACAGAATGTCGATGCCGCATCTCTTACTGAAAGAGAGAAAGAGGTAGCGAAGGAGACAGTAGAACTATTTGCTAATGATGTAGCACGTAAGTTTAAGGTTGCTATGAAACAATCTGGTAAGATTGTGTGAATACCCCTTTTGAAATAAGGGTACACCTTGTTTGTTTTGCAACACTAAGATAAGTGAATTCTTCGACATGACAAAATCCTGGGCAACTTTTTGTTGCTCAGGTACTTAAAAAGTTTAAGTTATAATAGTGTTGCGGAATTAAGGAATAATAGTTTTTAGAGTAATTCAAAACAAAATAGTTTCAAAACAAAATAGTTTTATGGCAAAAAGAGAATATGTTGAGGCCAACAAGCGTTGGCTGGAGGAAAAGGCAAAGGAGGAGGGCGTTATGGCGCTGCCTCGTGGTATATATTATAAGGTGTTGAAACAGGGAAATCCAAATGGGGCACAACCAGGCAAGCGCAGCATTGTGACTGCTCATTATACGGGTTGGACCATCAATGGCAAGAAGTTTGATTCCAGCCGTGGCGGAACTCCGTTTGCGATGCGATTGAGCGACCTGATTGATGGCTGGATCGTGGCGATGCAGCAGATGCATGTAGGCGACCAGTGGGAACTTTATATTCCTGCCGAAATGGGATATGGCAAGTTCTCTCAGCCAGGAATACCAGGAGGTTCTACTCTTATCTTTGAAGTTGAGTTGTTGGGAGTGGGATAAACTCACCTGTTGACATCCCAAAGGTTTCTATTCCATCTTTAAATAAAAAAGTCCCATACGATTCCAGATACTGCCAGATGGCATTCTGCGGATCGTATGGGACTTCTTTTATTGTCGCTTTTTGTTGTGGCTATTATTTCTGCTGTGATTTCAGCAAGTCGCGAATCTCCATCAGAAGTTTCTCCTCAGCACTTGGCTCTGGTGCTTTTGGCGCCTCAGGCTCCTTAGGCTCTTCCTTCTTCTTAGCCAACTTGTTGACTGCCTTGATGAGCATGAAAATACAGAAAGCCACGATGAGGAAATCGAAACAAGTCTGGAGGAAACTACCATAGTTGATGGTTGCAGTCTTAAATTCTTCACCGGCAACCTGTACGGTAGGCAAGGTCAACTTGAGGTCAGCGAAGTTGACGCCACCAATCAACCATCCGATAGGAGGCATGATGACATCATCCACAACAGAACTTACGATTTTGCCGAAAGCACCACCGATGATCACACCGACAGCCATGTCAAGCACATTGCCACGCATGGCGAAATCCTTGAATTCATTCAAAAATTTACTCATAACTTAATTCTTTTACTTTTGTTTATTTAAATGTTGATATAATTTTAGTATTTATACTTTGTCAATTCTTGCAAAATGATGATTTTTCCAATATATATAATAAGGTATAAGGCATCATTGGGTTTGATTTCTTCATCCGATATGCATATTTCATTCTTGTGAAAGTATCGAATTTTGCAATATGGAGTTGTCAGTCTGGCATGTTAACTGCTTTTTTTATAGCAAGATTAAACCTCAACTATCCTTTTTTAACTTATTTAATACTCTTTTCGTGTGCAAAGTTAGAAAAAAATTAGTAACTTTGCGCTCGGAAAAAGAAAAAAATGCTTGAAAGCTTATTTTTTTGAATGTTTCAGCACTTCAGGATTGCTTGAGAGCTTAAAATATGGAATTATTTTAAACCATTAATTTTAAATATTAAACAAAATGACAAAAGTTGCTATTAACGGCTTCGGCCGTATCGGTCGTCTGGCTTTCCGTCAGATGTTTGAGGCAGATGGTTATGAGGTAGTTGCAATCAATGACCTTACATCTCCAAAAATGTTGGCTCATCTTCTTAAGTATGATACAGCACAGGGTGGCTTCGCTGGCAAGTACGGTGAGGGCAAGCACACTGTAGAGGCAACAGACAACTCTATCATCGTTGATGGTAAGGAGATCACTATCTACGCTAAGCCTAACGCAGCTGAGCTTCCTTGGGGTGAGCTTGGTGTTGACGTAGTACTTGAGTGCACAGGTTTCTATACATCTAAGGAGAAGGCTTCTGCTCACCTTACAGCAGGTGCTAAGAAGGTTGTTATCTCTGCTCCAGCAGGTAACGATCTCCCTACTATCGTTTACAACACTAACCACAAGACTTTGACTCCAGCTGATACAGTTATCTCTGCAGCTTCTTGTACAACAAACTGCTTGGCTCCAATGGCTGACACTTTGAACAAGTACGCAGCTATCCAGTCAGGTATCATGTCAACAATCCACGCTTACACAGGTGACCAGATGATTCTCGACGGTCCTCAGCGTAAGGGCGACCTCCGTCGTTCTCGTGCAGGTGCTCAGAACATCGTTCCTAACTCAACAGGTGCTGCTAAGGCTATCGGTTTGGTAATCCCTGAGTTGAACGGTAAGTTGATCGGTTCTGCACAGCGTGTTCCTACTCCAACAGGTTCTACAACTATCCTCGTAGCTGTTGTTAAGGGTAAGGACGTTACAGTTGAGGGTATCAACGCTGCAATGAAGGCTGCTTCTAACGAGAGCTTCGGTTACAACGAGGATCCTATCGTTTCTTCTGATATCATCGGTATGCGTTTCGGTTCTCTCTTCGATGCTACTCAGACAATGGTTAGCAAGATCGACGACGACACATATCAGGTACAGGTAGTTTCTTGGTACGACAATGAGAACTCTTATACTTCTCAGATGGTTCGTACTATCAAGTACCTCGCTGAGTTGAAGTAATACCGCTGAAGCGATTTGCGACAATATATATAGCCTGGCATTGTAAAATGCCAGGCTTTTTTATTATTTATTTTTTGTCTAATGGTTTGAAGATTTATAGCATAAAGGCATACTGATTCGCCTTTTCTTGCCTTGTTACCCTATTTTTTTTATTTCTTTGTTTGTCTGTATCGGAAAAATTTGTATCTTTGCGCCATGAAACATTCAATGATTACCATATTGGGTCCTACGGCAAGTGGTAAAACCAGCTTGGCTGCTGCTCTTGCTGCCCAGATTGATACCTTGGATGCCTCTATTTGGGGAGGTTCAACCAAAGGTGCTGAGATTATCAGTGCCGATAGTCGCCAGGTCTATCGGGGCATGGATATTGGTACGGGAAAAGATCTTGAGGATTATACGGTAGAGGGTAAGCTGATTCCTTATCATCTGATAGACATCTGTGATGCCGGTACCAAGTATAATCTCTTCCAATATCAGCAGGACTTCTATGATGTCTATCAAGACATTACCCATCGTGGTGTACTTCCGATACTCTGTGGTGGTACCGGACTCTATATCGAGTCTGTCTTGAAAGGGTATCATCTTTCACCAGTTCCTCAAAATCCAGCTCTTCGTAGTTCTCTCGAAGGTAAAACACTGGAAGAACTGACAGATATGTTGGTGGATTTGAAGGCGAAGAATGGTTCTAATATGCACAATCGCACAGATGTAGATACTGCGCAGCGCGCCATCCGTGCGATTGAGATTGAAACTTACAATCTCGAACATCCAATGCCAGAGCGGGAATTGCCTGCGGTTGATTCTTTGGTGATAGGAGTAAGTATCGACCGTGATGCCCGCCGTGATAAAATCACCCGCCGTCTGAAACAGCGTCTGGAGAATGGGATGGTAGAGGAAATCAAGGGCCTCCTCGATCGTGGTATTCCTGCAGAAAACCTGTTGTATTACGGGTTGGAATACAAGTTTGTCACAGAATATGTGATAGGAAAAACTTCTTATGAGGAGATGCAGAGAGGATTGGAAATCGCCATTCATCAGTTTGCCAAAAGGCAGATGACCTGGTTCCGAGGTATGGAGCGCAGAGGTTTTACCATTCATTGGATAGATGCACTTCAACCGATGGAGCAGAAGGTAGAACAGGTTCTTGAACTGATGAAATCTAATCAGTAGATATTTATATGATTGATAGATTTTGGATAAGTAATAGATGGATTTTTGATTGTAGATACATTATTTATTATTATAGAGATTAATAGGCATTAATTATTATAGGAGAATAATCGACGTGGCTGTAAATGAAAATAAATGGGGCTTGCTCTATTGTCCTCGAGGAGGATGGAGGAGCAGTGCGCGCTGGACTAAGATTGAGAAAGTTTTGCGCCAACTTCATGTGGACTATGATTTCGTGCAAAGCGAGAATCAGAAAAGTGTAGAGCGTCTGGTTAAGATGTTTATCAACAATGGCTATAAGACAATCGTTATTGTGGGTGGAGATTCTGCATTGAATGATGCAGTAAACTGCCTGATGCAGGTAGATGCTTCCGTAAGAAACCAGATTGCGCTGGGTATTATTCCTAATGGACTGATGAATGACTTTGCGCATTTCTGGGGATTTGATGATAGTGATTACGAACAGACTATCAAATGGCTCCAGCAACGACGTGTGCGCAAGATTGATTTGGGCTGCATCCGTTACCAGAACAAGAAGGGGGAAAACTGTCACCGCTATTTCCTCAATTGCGTGAATGTCGGTCTGATAGCTGCTATCATGAATCTGCGTCGCAAGACTCATCATGTATTCGGTTCCCGCACCCTGTCGTTCCTCTTCTCATTCGTGCTGATGATTTTCCAGCGATTAGACTACAAGATGCATATCCGCATCAATTCAGATGTCATCAAGCGTAGGGTGATGACCATGTGTGTAGGAAATGCATCGGGATATGGACAGACTCCTAATGCGGTGCCTTATAATGGTCTGCTGGATGTCTCTGTAGTTCATCATCCAGGTATGACCCAGCTCTTTGAAGGCTTTTATCTTTTCGTCAAAGGTAAATTCCTGAATCATAAAAGTGTGCATCCATATCGTACGAGAGAAGTGGTGGTAGAAGATTCTTCTCATGCGATGATTGGTGTAGATGGACGGTTGATGAAGACGCCAGTTGGGCCTTACCGCATCACGGTTGAGCAGGAAGTAATCAACTTCCTGATACCGCAGTAGTCAGATTGATCTTATTTCAAGAATAATAAGGTTTTAAGAATAATAAGGTGTATCGGAATACAAGTTCCGTTGCACCTTTTTTCGATTGTGCGATTGTTGTAAAGAGACTACACAAAACTGTGTGTATTCATCAAAGTGACTTAAAATCGGGGAATATTTGCCCTTTAAAAGCTTATAAAACATTAAATATAGCGATTTTCTTAAATTCTTTGCCAAAAAACTTTGTCGTTTCGCTTTTTTTCCTTACCTTTGGATGCAATAAAGTCAACAAAAAATATTAAAAACCTTAATATAGATCTATGAGTTATCTAAAATTCGAAAAGGCCCTGATGACCAACCTACAGGAGTCATTGCCGAAGGAGTTGCTTAGAACCAACCGCTCGGGTGCTTATTCGTGCTCTACGATTGTTGACTGTAATACTCGAAAGTATCACGGCTTGCTGGTTGTCCCTGTTCCAGAACTGGATGGCGACAATCATGTATTGCTGAGTTCTCTCGATCCTACAGTCATTCAGCATGGCGCTGAATTCAATCTCGGATTGCACAAGTACCAAGGCAACAACTTTAGCCCGATGGGCCATAAATACATTCGTGAGTTTGATTGCGATAAGGTGCCAACAACGCTTTACCGTGTAGGTGGTGTCATCTTAAAGAAAGAGGTCGTTTTTCAGCATTATGAAGATCGCATTTTGATCAGATACACCATGGTGGATTGTCATTCTGCTACCACCTTGCGTTTCCGTCCATTCTTGGCATTCAGAAGCGTGCGTCAGTTTACCCATGAGAATGGAACAGCATCCCGTGAGTATTCTGCAGTGGATAATGGTATCAAGACTTGTATGTATGCAGGTTATCCAGACCTTTATATGCAGTTCTCCAAGAAGAATGAGTTTGTTTTTGCCCCAGACTGGTATCGTGGTGTGGAGTATCCCAAGGAGCAGGAGCG
>USJD01000191.1 GCA_900554835.1 uncultured Prevotella sp.
ATTTTCAGCAGTTAGCACATCCAACATTTTTCAAAAAAAGCATATTATTAATTGGATCGCCAAAATTAAAGTCATTCAACTTCTCGGGAACAAAATTCTCCTCAACTGTCAAAGCGATAAACTAAATCAGCAGACTTCATGTCGACAACCCAAGAGTTGTTCATAACATAGAGTATGCACTATCTGCTATTTGAAAAGCATCTTACAACGACTAGGTTTCCAAGTTGTTAAGCAACGAGTTTAAGCCTAACATTTCCGAATTATATTCGTCATCGAACATTTTTGACAGACCAAAAACAGGCATGTAGCTTTGCGAAACGATATCTTCCAATTTTCCTTGGCAAAAAGCAGCAAACAAATCTAATTCGTCACAAAACAAGACATCTGCATCTATAGCCTTTTTCCTCAAGTTCAAATAATCAGTAAAGTCATTACCATTTTGACAGAATTCAGCAACAACCATTAAATCAAACACAGATACTATCCATGTATCTTTATAATCGTCTTGCATAATTCCCTCTTTTATCAAATTCTTCATATCACAAATTATAGCAGAAAAATGCTCAAAAGTGGTTGCTATCTTATATATATGTTTGATCTGAGATTTATCAACTAAAACTGATTGTCCACAACACGAAAATGTTGGTTTTTCATTATCTTCTATATATTTCTTGGCTCTGAAACACTGATAAGAGGCGTAACCTATACTATCTTTAAGCTTATCCTTTAAACCTTTTCCTCCAGCCCTTTTATCACTATCGCTAAGCTTGTGAGCTTTTGCTTCTATTACAAAAACAGAATCAGAAGCTATTCCTAAAACATCAAGTTCTGCCTCTTTCTGATTTCCATCATCATCGATAACTTTATATTTTGCAGAGGAGTAAATCACCGTTAGAACGTAACTACTGATTTTCAGCAGTTAGCACATCCAACATTTTTCAAAAAAAGCATATTATTAATTGGTATTGCCAGAGCTGCCTATTAGGCTGCCTTGACATTCACCTTTTTGTTCGAGTTATAATTACATGGGATTAGGGACATGAAGTCTTGCTCCCCCTCCATCAGTCGGGTGAGTATATCTTCTATATAATCGCCAAAATTAATGTCATTCAACTTGCAGCTCTCAAAAAGTGAGAACATAAAAGCTATGTTTTCCGCACCTAAATGGCTACCGGTATGAATCCAGTTTCGCCTACCCATAGCCAAGTGGCGGAACATTCGTTCGACCGCATTGTTATGCATCTCGACACGGCCATCCTGCAAGAACACCTTGAAGGCCTTCTCGTCATCAAGTACATAGTTGACTGCTCGCTGAACCATTGCACCATAAGAAGAATCAAGCTTGATCTTCTTCAACAACTTCATTAACTTGCCAACTATCGATGCACTGTACTTAAGTCTAAATCGGCGTCGCTGCTTAGCTGTATGCTTGCGTATCTTCGACTCTCGCTCTATCTGGAAGAGGTAGTTCATCATCAAGATGATTACACGCACACGATGGTCAGAGATATAAACATCCACGAAGCGATGGCGGGCATGGAACCAGCAAGCTGTACGCACCAGTCCCATTTCCTCCAAATCCTTCTCAATTGTCTCATACAAGACTGCTCTGTCTGCAGTAAACACCCTTATACAAGAGTCCTTGAAGATGGCATCTTCCTGCACACTGTGACTACGGCTACCCTCCTTATATTCCATCACACAAAGCTTGGCTTCCATGGAGAGGGCAGCATGGATGTACTCCACATTGTACTTAAACTTATCTTCCTTACTCTCACGACTGCGAACCACGATTCTTGACTCGTCATTCTGGGTATAGACACACTGACGGATACGCTCAAGCATCACAGGTCCCAGGCGTTCACGAAGATAAGTCATGATTTGCTGCATCCAACCGTTCAAGGTTGACTGAGCTACCTTCATACCCATCTGTGACAACATATCCAACAAGCGGTTTTCGGAGAGATGATAGGCAAACTTCGACTCCAGATAGAACCTACAGAAGGATGGCATCAAAGGATTACCCTTGATGATACTCTGAGGATACTTGCTGCTCTGAGGATCAGAGCCAGGTACATTAAAGCGTGCTATCTTGTATTCCTTACAATAAACCTCTTGTTTCTGATAGAAGAACAGACGGACTACCCACATGTCCTTCTTACCCTTACGTATGATAACCTTTGCATTCTCTGGAAGATCAGATTTATCTATGCCGAAGGACTTCAAGACTCTAGCTGTTGTTGTATAACGCTTGCGAGGGAGTTGACTATCTGATTCCTGCTTTTCTTTTTCTGTTTTCTTTGGCAGTTTTACTGCTGGTTGCTCTGGAGCTGAAGATGCCTTAGACTCTTCATCCTTATGCTTTTCATCCAACGCCTCGTCAGCAGCATCACTAATTTTCTTTTTCAATCCATCAAGCCCCAACTCACTGACCTCAGCATCGGATGTATCCAATACACCATTCAAGAGCTTGGTCATATCTGAATTATGAGCAAACTTCCTATGAAGGAGAACCTCGATGATAGTTTTATAATCAACCTGAGCCTTGTCTGCTATATCCAACAAGGCATTTGCCTTTTCATAATCATCTGCCTTGGAATGAAGTCGAGATACCTCTGCTCGTAATTCCGAGTTATCAGATTCCGCTTGGGTCAAAGCCACCTCCAACACATAGATACGAGCATTTGCATCTGATAAATCTTCGCTTAACATAGAGATACGCTCGTTTGCCTTGTCAAGTTCCTCCGACAACTCTGTATTACCTTGCTCAATCTGCTGTTTGAGCAAGCCAACAAGCTGTTTGGACTTGGCAAGGTCATTGCTAGCTTTAGTCAACATTGACTTATACGTAGCAAGCTGCATCTCTATATTACTCTTGTTATTTATCATGTGTACAAAGGTACTAAATTTCTGCGACATATACAACTGTTTCTTGTTAAGAAAAGTTATATAACTACTTGTTTTTCAGAAGCTTATAAGATTTCAAAAACAATTTTTCCTCGTATTCCTTGTTTTTCTTTTCCAAAGCTTCTTTTGCTGTCAGAAGAGATTTGCGCTCTCTCAATAGAGCAAGCAGTGCTTCCTGCTTGCCCAAAATATACTCTTGTATCTCTACCATCGCATCCATGATTTCAACCTGACGCAGATTCATTCGAGAAATTTCCTCTCGAATCGCCTTTTCATCAGATGAACCTTGCTGCAATGATACTTGAAGCTCTGCAACACGAGATTGCATACGCTTCAGTTCTGCATGCATGGATGGTATCAAACTCTTAATATCAGTATTCATAATATGATTTCCGTTTGTACGGATGTTGATAGCAACAGTATCAATGTCTCACGGCTTATCTTATGACAGCGAGCTGCCTCCAAGAAACGAGGCTTGAGAAACTTACCGTCATCAAACCACTTCTGGTATAAGACAAAACCATTGATATCATAATGTAATATTTTAACCTTGCGGTAATCCTTGGAATAGAAGATGAAGGCTTCATCATAACTATAAGGATCATGCTGCATTTTTTCACGGATGATTCCTGCCAAGCCCTCACGACCATTGCGCATATCAGTTGGCGTGGAACTCAAATAATAAGTTGTTCGAGAAGTGAAGTTCAGCATGGCTATGACATTTTACGCAGCAGTTCTGCAACTGCAAACAGGTTAGTACACTTGATTTCCATCTCATCACCAGTCGGAGACTTCAAAATCAGTCTCTCAACTTGCCAACCTGCAGGAGTTTGTTGCTCGGGAACAAAATTCTCCTCAACTGTCAAAGCGATAAACTCACCTTCGCCTAGCTTCTTGTTTTCATCTGGTTGAAGCTTATTTGAACGATATGATTTCTTAAACTCAATGAGCCAGTCATAATCCACTGCCTCATCCTTACAATACTTGCGCAAGCTACGACCTTTACGATTTTGGTTGTAATCCTGCATCACTTTTTCGAAATATTCCCTTGTTTCCATTATCAAACTGTTTTGATTACGGATGCAAAGGTAATATATTATATAGGTACCGCCATACGGGCTAATGGTGATTTACTCACCGTCTTATGCTTCTCGCAGTCCAATATCGGGAATGGAGAGCCATCAGCGCCAAGCAGCAAACTGGACATTACCCGAACCTTCTGCAGATTGTAGAGAGGTTCTATCTTGTCGCATACCCCTTGATGCCAGTCATCGACTGTTGAAGGAGCGAGTATCAAGCCATCCTGTTTCATCTTCTTTATCTGCCGGTTAAACGGCTGATGAAGGACATACTTATTACACTCTAACTGCGCCAACAACTCAGCAGAAGCATAACTCTTCCAAAATACGTCCTCATAGCAAGGAGACTGCAAGAGCTGCTGCATCGGATCATCCTTGCGGCGAACGACAGGACGACGATATGGCTGAACAAAGTAGCGTACATTGGCTGGCACTATAAACTCCTGCACCTTGCCTTTGTAAACTATTACATATTCATCCTCATGTCCTATATAGCCTTCAGGCCAAAGTACCTTTTCCTCCAAACGAGGCATATCCTCTGGTATAGAATTTCGCCCATGCCCCTTCTGTTCCTTCTGGCTATTCAAAAGCTTCTTTATAGCCTTGCGCTTGCGATACTCTTCACAGAATTCACGACACTCCTGGTAACGTTTCTTTTCTTCATCAGTGAACTCAACTGATGCCAACACCTTATCATAGATGGTATCACGTTCTTCCTTACTAAAGACTACCCGCTCACGCTTCTGAGTAAATATCATTCTGACAAGAGAGGCTATCTGCTCGGTCTTAGACTTGCTTTTAGCTTCAACCTTGGCCAGTTTATCCTTGATTTCATCCGTCAAAGACTCATGCGCTTCCTTTGCCGCAAGCTGATACTTCTGCAACAGTTCCTGACCTTTGGAAGAATCCTTGTCACCAAGGGCGATGAACGCCTGCATGAACATGTCAAACATATCAGCCAAACGATTCAGCGCAGTTTTCTCGAAACGGGTTTTAGCTGCAGACATCTGCTGGCGAACCTGTTCACTTACATTTTGGGCGATGGCCTCCGCTTTCTTGTCTACATCAGACTCACGCTTATCCAAAGCCTTATTACGTTCCTCCAATTCCTTGGTCTTATCTGCCAATTGAGCTTCCAACTCTTTTCTGATACGTTCTTCTGCTTCAGCAACACGGCGAGCCACCTCCTCGTCAATCAAGTCTTGACGAGTGATGCGCTCCACCTGCAGGTCATGCTCAGTATGCGCTGCCCGATCATTGGCATCGGACAACTGGCCTACGGCATTGGCATATTTCTCTGCCAAAGACGTACTTTTCCCTGTATTTTGTTGCTGTTCAAACATATCGTTTACCTTATTGTTTACCATACAAAGGTACTAAAAATTATTGAGAAAAACGAATATTTTGATTGATATTTACGCCTAAATATCAGCTATTTACGTTAATAAAGACTAATAGAAAAACTAGCTCTCCGATGGTGTTTCTTCATACCATTTTTCACCCAAAATCAAGAGGGTAAATTCATCCGGGGTTAATGTTGTTGTACGATTATCATCATTAAAATGAGGCATTTGGAAACGCCCCTCGCTCAACTTTCTTACATAAAGAGTCAGTCCATCGCTCTCACGATGCAAGACCTTAGCAGTCTTGCGAGTCTTACCTATAAATATAAAGGCTTCATCTTGGGTGAGGTAACGGCCAAACTCCTCATTCACGATTCCTTGGAGTCCCTGAAACTGCTTGCGCATGTCGACTGGCTCCATGCACAAGTAGTACTTCAGGTCATCCGTCAACTGACAAACTCTAGCCATAAGCCTACACTGTTATACTAATGTAGGCTCGAAGCTGTTCGATACTGATGTCAGCAGGGAGAATTAGTGTCACACCATTGGGATAGCTTAATTTTAAATAAGGATTGCGACGGTTGCGAGCATTTGCAGACTCACGCATCTCCTTCGCCTCATTGTCGCCGATTACAACCTCGGCGAACTTTGGCTTGCTGTTTAATTGTTTCTTGCCTTGTACCATAATTTGAAAAATTTAAAATCATGGTGCAAAGGTACGAAACTTTATCTAGGCGCACAATACGGCTTTCACCGGATACTTACGATATTGGTGCTTGTCTTTAAGCAAACTTAGCTTTTCGTCATTTATTAGATATACAGCTGAGTGCTGTAAGGGAGTAAAAGTCTTCGCAACATTGCTTTTTATTGGTCGCAAAGGAAAAACACATCCCCAATTCCATGATACCGTATCAAATCCATCTGTACAGCTTTTCATCCAATCTTTTATCATTTCATTTTCATCAGAATCTTCCAATAGTTCATCTTTGGGAAAATTCATGAATATATGGCAATGATGCAATAAAGTTTCCTCACAATACTTAAAACGACTATCTTTTCTTTCCCTCAAAAAGGAAATAAGATTCTCTTTATCAAAATACACTTGCATAATCAAAACAAATCAAATGAAAGCTTGGATGCCTCA
>USJD01000192.1 GCA_900554835.1 uncultured Prevotella sp.
AGGTTAATCTGACTCCTGGTCAGGCTACTACCTTCACTCTCGGTGCTGATATGCAGGAAGGCGAGAGCCAGACTGTAACTTGGAGCGCAACCAATGCAGAAGGTGTAACCAAGACTGGTTCTGCTCAGTTCAATAAGAAGAAAGTGGTGGTTATTCCAACTCCAACTGGTATCTACGCTTACTTCATCGCTCCTTCAGACTGGACTGATGTTCACGCTTATGCTTGGAATGGTGGTGACGAATATGCTGGTAGTTGGCCAGGTGTAGCTTGTACCAAGACTGGTGAGAAGAAGAACGGTTTGGATGTTTGGATGTGGAAGTATGATGGTGATAAGACTGAACTTCCTGCTAAGATTATCTTCAACAATAATGGTAATGGTAACAACCAGACTGGTGATTTCGATTTCGTAAACGGTGCAGTCTATAACCGTGATGGTAAGACCAACGAGACTATCACAACTGGTATCAACCAGGTAGGTAGCAAGATCGACATGTCTTTCACAACTGGTATCAACCAGGTAGGTAGCAAGAAGGCTCCTGCTAAGTTGAAGATTTACTCTATCAACGGTCAGAAGGTAGCTGAGGTAGGTAGCATGGCAGATGCTGAGTACATCCTCGCTCCTGGTGTGTATGTTTGCGGTGGCAAGAAGTATGTCATCAAGTAATCATTGCACACTCTCTTTAAAATACTAATTTGGATATACGTTTTCTCTCTGAGAGATACTAATATATCATATTAATTAATCAAAGTAATAAGTTTTCCGGTCGGGCTCTTTGGTAGAGCTTGACCGGTTTTTTGTGATAAATCCGCCCGATTTGTGATAAAAAAGATAAATCTTTTCGCCATTTACAATATCTTTTGTATCTTTGCACCAAACAAATAGAAAACAAAGATGAAAATAGGTGATAAAGTAAGATTCCTGAGTGAAGTGGGAGGCGGTAAGATCTCCGGCTTCCAGGGTAAAGATATTGTGATGGTGATGGACGAGGATGGCTTCGAGATTCCTACTTCCATCCACGACGTGGTAGTGGTGGAGCAGGACGACTATGCCATGGGTAAGATGATTTCTGCCAAGATGGATGCCAAGCAGGCTGCTGAGGAACGTGCCAACACGGAACTGAAGAACGACAGCCGAAGCATCAAGTCTATCCTCAACCAGCATGATGTGGAGGTGGATATGAATGTGGACGAGTATGATGCTGCCGACCGTGAGATTACCTTCCAGGCTCCAGCCCGTGAGCGTGACGGCGGCAACAAGCTCAGCGCTTATCTCGCCTTCGTACCGGTGGATATCAAGGAAATCACGAATACCCGTTTCGAGACTTACTTCGTCAACGACAGCAACTATTTTATCCAATACACCTATCTCGTGGCTGAGGGTAATGCCTGGACACTGAAGGGATGTGGTGAGGTGGAGCCTAACACGAAGCTCTTCATCGAAGAGTTCGGTCGTGACGTGCTCAATGAGATGGGACATATCGCCATCCAGATGGTGGCCTACAAGAAGGATAAGCCTTTCCTTCTCAAGCCTGCTACCGACGTGCAGTTCCGCCTGGATCCTGTGAAATTCTACAAGCTGCATCTCTTCGAGGAGAATGATTTCTTCGAGACACCTGCCTTGCTCTTTACCATCGTGGAGAATGATGAGGTGGCAAGACCTTTGGTCATCGACTCTAAAAGACTGAAGGAGCAGATGTATAAGGACGAGAAGATCGTCGCCAACGAGAGCAAGAAGAAGCAGAAGAAGGACGACGGAACCGTGGTGATTGACCTGCATGCTGACGAGGTGCTGGAGACGACTGCCGGCATGAATACTGCTGATATCCTGCACTATCAGATAGATGTGTTCAAGAAGACCATGGCGGAATACAAGAACCGCAAGGGCCAGAAGATCATCTTCATCCACGGAAAGGGTGAGGGAGTGCTCCGTCAGGCCATCGTCCATGAGTTGAACTACCGCTATAAGTCCTGCTCTTATCAGGATGCTTCCTTCCAGGAGTATGGTTATGGAGCAACTCAGGTTACGATTAAGTGAAGAGTGAAGAACGAAGAGTGAAGAATTCATTTGCTTTTAGGGCGCAAGCCTAACTTAGCATTTCTCATTTCTCATTCTTTAATCTTTCTCATTTCTCATTTCTCATTTGTAATTTGTAATTTTATGAATATGAAATATGGCTTTATGAAGGTGGCAAGTGCAATCCCGGCAGTACGCGTGGGAGATGTCATTTTCAATACTCAGAAGATAGAGGAACAGATTATCCTGGCTGAGGGCAAGGGTGTGGAGGTGATTACTTTCCCTGAACTTTCGCTCACGGGATATACCTGTCAGGACCTTTTCCGCCAGCAAATCCTGTTGGAGGCAACGGAACAGAGCGTGATGATGCTGCTCGATTTCACCCGCAAACTCGATATCATCGCCATTGTGGGTGCTCCTGTCGTAGCTGGCGACCTGTTGCTCAACTGTGCAATCGTCATCCAGCAGGGACAGATATTGGGCATCGTGCCAAAGACTTATCTGCCTAACTATAGCGAGTTCTATGAGAAGCGATGGTTTGCATCGGCTCAGGACCTCCGTGAACAGGAAATCCGTTTTGCCGGACATAAGGTGAAACTGACTCCTGATGTGCAGCTCTTCCGTACCTTCGACGGATTCCAGTTTGGTGTGGAAATCTGTGAGGACGTTTGGGCTCCTGCACCTCCAAGTAACAAGTTGGCTTTGGCAGGTGCTGACATCATCTTCAACCTCTCGGCTACTGATGAGCTGATAGGCAAGAACAGTTATCTGAAGAGTCTGCTCTCCCAGCAGAGTGCCCGCACGATAACGGGCTATGTTTACAGTTCCTGCGGATTCGGTGAGAGCACCCAGGATGTGGTCTATGGAGGCAATGCCCTGATCTATGAAAATGGTGCTTTGTTGGGTGAAAGTGAACGTTTCAGCTTAGAGGCCCAAATGGTTGTGGCTCAGATAGATGTGGAGAAGCTCCGTTCTGAGCGCCGTACCAATTCTACCTACGTGAATGCCCAGCGCAATATCAAATATTCCGTGCTCAACAAGCAGTTTGGTATCACCGTGATTGATACACATCCTGCCGAGAATGTCCGTGATTTCGTATTGGAGCGAGAGGTGAATCCGCATCCTTTCATCCCGGCTACTGCCGACATGAAGGCTTCCTGCGAGGAGATCTTCAATATCCAGGTGATGGGTTTGGCGAAGCGAATCGTGCATACCCATGCCAAGACCGTGGTGGTAGGCATCAGCGGTGGACTGGATTCTACGTTGGCTCTGTTGGTCTGCGTGAAAACATTCGATAAATTGGGCATGAACCGCAAGGGCATCATCGGTGTCACCATGCCGGGATTCGGAACCACCGACCGCACCTACAACAATGCCATCACGCTGATGGAGAGCCTCGGTATCACCATCCGTGAAATCAGCATCGCCAAGGCGGTAACCCAGCATTTCGAGGACATCGGCCATGATATGGAGGTGCATGATGTGACCTATGAAAATTCACAGGCACGCGAGCGTACACAGATACTGATGGATCTTGCCAACCAGTGTGGCGGTATGGTAATCGGTACGGGCGACCTCTCGGAATTGGCACTCGGATGGGCTACCTATAATGGCGACCACATGAGTATGTATGGTGTGAATGCCAGCATCCCTAAGACCCTGATTCGTCACTTGGTGAACTATGTGGCAGAGAGTGGGGTGGATGAGCAGAGCCGCATTACCCTGCAGGATATCATCGATACGCCGATCAGTCCGGAGCTGATACCAGCCGATGAGAACGGCAATATCAAGCAGAAAACGGAAGATCTGGTGGGACCATACGAGTTGCATGATTTCTTCCTCTACTATTTCCTGCGCTTCGGTTTCCGTCCGAGCAAAATCTTCCTGCTTGCCAAGAAGGCTTTCTTGGAGACGACTGGAGAGCGCGTGAAGATCAGCGATAATGATCCTGATTTCTATGATGAGGAGACCATCAAGAAGTGGCTCAAGACCTTCGTGCGCCGCTTCTTCAACCAGCAGTTCAAGCGCAGTTGTCTGCCTGATGGACCGAAAGTGGGAAGTGTGAGTCTGAGTCCTCGTGGCGACTGGCGCATGCCTTCAGATGCCACTTCTACCATCTGGCTGCAGGAAGCAGAAAACCTTTAAGGTTAGTGTAAAAACGGTTGAGTAAAAGTTATGGATTTTGCATTAATTATAGTTTTGATGGGATTCGCTGAAGGAATGACTATTGTTTATGGCTTTCTGGCAGTGATTGCATCTATTATGTTACTTTGGCTGAAAAGTAAATGGGGTCAGAAGTGGTTGGATAGTCTGGACTGATTTCCAACCCCCAAATCGTTTTAGATTTTAGCATTTGGGCTGATGGTTTCCGCTGCCAGCTCTACATGATATTGTTTCCCGATTTAGGCATCAAGAGCGATTCTGATGTTTAAATCGGGATTTTTAATGGGAAAATTATAGAAATTTAAAAGCGATTATTCGGTAGAAAGATATTTTTTTCGTAACTTTGCGCCCAAAAGTAAAAATAATAATAAATATACAGATAATATGGCTAAGAAATTTGCCGAGCACAATGGTCTGAATTTGACAAAGACCAACAATGACGTTTTAGCAGAGTGGGAGAAGAATGATATCTTCCACAAGTCTATCGACGAGCGTGAAGGCTGCCCTCAGTTTATCTTCTTCGAGGGACCTCCATCAGCTAACGGCCACCCGGGTATTCACCACGTGTTGGCACGTAGTATCAAGGATACATTCAACAGATACAAGACTATGAAGGGTTTCCAGGTACACCGCAAGGCGGGATGGGATACTCACGGACTTCCTGTTGAACTCGGTGTCGAGAAGGAACTCGGCATTACCAAGAAGGATATTGACAACAAGGCTTCTGAGAAGTATATCTCTACAGAGGACTACAACCATAAGTGCCGCGAGAACGTGATGAAGTTCACTGCTGAATGGCGTGATCTGACCGAGAAAATGGGTTACTTCGTGGACCTCGATCATCCTTATATCACTTACGATAACAAGTATATCGAGACCCTCTGGTGGCTCCTCAAACAGCTCTACAACAAGGGCTTGCTCTATAAGGGTTACACCATCCAGCCTTATTCTCCAGGCGCAGGTACTGGTTTGAGTTCTCACGAGTTGAACCAGCCTGGCTGTTACCGCGACGTGAAGGATCTCACCACCACAGCACAGTTCCTCATCAAGGATCCTAAGGCTGAGTGGACCAAGTGGGGTAAACCATATTTCATCGCATGGACTACTACACCTTGGACTTTGCCATCAAATGTGGCGCTCTGTGTGGGTCCTAAGATTGACTATGTAGCTATTGAGACCTACAACCTCTACAATGGCGAGCCAATGACCCTCGTGATGGCTGAGGCGCTGGTAGGTTCTTATCTGAAAGCTGACCAGGAGTGCAAGGAGGGCGATCTCCTGCCATTTGATAAGGAGAAGAAGCAGTGCCCATGGCGCATCATCGACCACATGAAGGGTACCGACCTCGAAGGTTTGCATTACGAGCAGCTCCTTCCTTGGGTGAAGCCATGCGAGAAGGTAGATGCTTTCGCTCCAGCTTTCGTTACAGAATATGCAGCTGCTCATCCTGAGAAGGTGTTCGCTTCTGAGGATGGTCGCGATAAGTTTGTTGAGATGGACAGCGAGGCTTTCCGTGTCATCCTCGGCGACTACGTTACTACCGATGATGGTACCGGTATCGTTCATATCGCTCCTACATTCGGTGCTGATGATGCCAAGGTGGCTAAGGATGCCAACATCCCAGCGCTCTACCTTATTAATAAGAAGGGTGAGACCCGTCCAATGGTTGACCTCCAGGGTAAGTTCTATCTCATCGAAGACTTGGATGCCAACTTCGTAAGCGCTTGCGTCAACAAGGAGGCATACGCTCATCACGCAGGCGACTACGTGAAGAATGCCTACGACCCACAGTTTAATGTGGATGGTGTTTGGGACAAGAAGGCTTCTGATAAGGCTGAAGACCTGAACATCGTTCTCTGCTACGAGTTGAAGCAGGAGGGCAAGGCTTTCAAGAGCGAGAAGCACGTGCACAACTATCCTCACTGCTGGCGTACCGACAAGCCTATCCTCTATTATCCATTGGATAGCTGGTTTATCAAGGATACTGCCCGCAAGGAGCGCATGGTAGAACTCAACAAGACCATCAACTGGCAGCCTGAGAGCACCGGTACAGGCCGTTTCGGCAACTGGCTCGAGAACCTGAACGACTGGAACCTTTCACGTTCCCGCTTCTGGGGTACTCCATTGCCAATCTGGCGTGATGAGAACCGTGGCGAGAAGTGCATCGGCAGTCTGGAGGAACTCTATGCTGAAATCGAGAAGTCAGTGGCTGCTGGCATCATGCAGAGCAACCCATTGAAGGAGAATGGTTTCGTTCCTGGCGACTACAGTCAGGAGAACTATGATAAGATTG
>USJD01000193.1 GCA_900554835.1 uncultured Prevotella sp.
ATAAGTTCTTGTCAGTGTCTCCCCACAAAAACTCGAAATGTGGTAATAAATTTAATCAAATCAAACATTCCTTCATTAGAGCAGGTTCAGAATGACAAGAATCGCATCTTCTGTCTGAAAGGAAAAATAGAAAAGATGCAAGCGGAGCTCCAACTTGCAAATGACCAATACATTATGTACATGAAAATAGTTGATGCTAAGGAACAATTTTCACAGACAGAGTTTGCAGAATTATGCTCATTATTCTCTGGACAATTCACAGATGGTAATCCACGCAATAGATACAAGTATTGGTCTTCCATTTATAATATGTCATTGCCAAATAGCGTCAGACAATATGCGGCAATGCTGGCAAAAAGAATGTACTCGGAATTATTAAAAATATAGCTTATGAAACTTTTAAATGATTTATTCAAAAGAAGCAAGGCATTATGTGGACAGCTAATGTCTTCAATGTTTGACTCAAATAATCCGGCAACAGCTGTCGACCAATTGTTTGAATCAACAGAGAAAACGTCAAGTGTGTTTGAAGAAAGCAAAGCACTGGAAAAAAACACGCCATTAAGCGATGTCCCAAACATAGACTATTATATGGATTCCAAAGGAGTAAGGGGAGAAAACGATGAAAAGAAAATCGGAAAAGAAGAAGGAGCAGAATACATACAGGAAGAAAAAAATAATAAGGATTATGTTGATGACCCAAACTTGGATAATAGTTGTGGCAAGCAATTAATTTTCGAACTGCCAACTCTGCTTGAAGAACTAAATAAGTTACGTACTCAAACTACCGACGAAAATGTTATATCTACAATCCTGTTTTGTGAAAGCCGAATAGAAGAAATGATGCTTGCCTGTGGTTGTGAGCCAATCAATGAAGAATCAACTTTTGACAATTCACGTCATGTTCCACATCCGTTTTCTTTTGTACAAAATGGTTGTATAATAGAAAAGACTATAAAGCCAGGATTAAGCTATAATAATAAGGTTTTAGTAAAAGCAATAGTTAAATGTAAACAATGATAATTATGGATGAAGATTTTGAAATTTTGTATGATGATGACGTAATAGATTTTCCTGATGATTTACCAGAAATAGAAGAAATTCATCAAGGAGAAAATGGGCAAACAACGCCTACAATGAATACGTCACCGATATTTGAAAATGACCCAAATGGTGGTGTTATAGTAACTGACATATTTGGTGGAGAACACCATTATATGAATATGGAACAGGCTCAGACATTAACGGATTTTATGAGTGGGTTACCAATTGCCACAAATCCTACATCTGTTTCTGACAGTCCATCTAACGCAGGACCTCTTCCAACAGATATCCACACTCCTAATGATTTATCATTTTATGATGGCAAACTACAGGATGCGCAACACAGGCTTGACCAAGCTTTGGATGATGCAACACATTCAACAAATGCGAGTGAACTGGAAGATGCTTTAAGCAGACAAAAGCAAGCAGAAAACGATATTGAATATTGGAAAGGGTGTCGTTCGCAAGCAGACTACAATCAAACAATAGAACATCTAAAAAGCGACAAGATAATCAATGATTGTAATGATGCTTTGAATAAGTTGCATGATATACTACATAATAAATAAAAGGCTTTTGTGGTAAATCAAGATAAAAGAAAACTTGCAAACTAAAAACCACATTAGTTTGCAAGTTTTTCTTTTTTTGTGATAGATGGATTTTCTTTCCACACTCTATAATATAAAATGTACAACAAAAATATAGTAGACATGAACAAGCCAAGTATTATAGACACAGCAGTATTGAAGGATAAACTGCAAGAGTATGCAATAAAAGTTGGTCGCATTAGTGCTCCGCCCACTCTTGTTGCTTTATTTCATCATGGTCAGCAAGGATACTCCGAAGAGTGACAAGTTGATGATTTTGTCAACCTTATCCTATTTGGTGTTCCCAATAGACTTGATTTCAGCCAAGCAATTGCCTGTCATCGGATGGATAGACGAAGCGTTTTCACTTTCTGTCGCCTATCAGAAAGTGAGCAAGAACATTACTCCCGAGATAGAGCGCAAGACGGATGCTTTGCTTGACAAGTGGTTTCCTGAATACACAAGTTATATAGAAGTATTCGATTGAAATCAAAACAACGTGTAAAACATAACAATATAGAACACAACTATGGAAGTAAAAATAAAATATTCAGAGCTTCAAGATTTTATCTTGCATAATTTCAAGAAAGAAGTGTCGTTGGCATTTGTCGCTCCATCTACAGTTTCTGTATCAACGAAAGTAAAGGTTTTAGGCTTTGCGAAGAGCATTGGCGTAGATTTGTGTGTTGAGAAAGTAGATGGTTCCAACCTACACATAGCATATAGTGGTAAGTTAGGAATTGAATTGCTTATCACTCCTGCCATTGCTTTCTTGAAGAGGCTTTTGCCAGACAAAACGGACTTTATAACTCAGAACTCAAACAATCGAGTAATCGTAAACTTGGCAGAAATAGAGCAGTTAAAAGGTGTGCTTGAAAAGGTAACACTGAAGAGTATATTTTTTGATGAAGAGCATGTTGTAATTGAGTCTTCCTTGAACATACCAAATTGTAAGTAAGTTTATAGCCAGACACATAAATACTTCGATAATGTTTACTACGCAGTTTTGGCTCATTGTTATAGGCATTGCTCAAATGATTGGTTGCAGTTGGATTTTCAGTAAATTCCAAAAACGGGCTTACAAACGGGAAATCCGAAGCAGACATTCTTATGTCTTGTTGGCTAAGTTGCTGGCAGAAGAAGAAAAACTTAGGTGCAACATCAGTAAATGCAATGAGGATGGTACAGGAGAAGTGTATCTTGGCTTACCGGAAGGGATAGTAAAGGTGTTTTCTCTTGGAAATGGTAGATTTGCTATTTCTCTTGTTGGAGCTGTTATTATAAATGACTTGCATGTAGACATGGCTCGTGAGATTTGTAAGGATTTGAACACTAAGGAAAGTAGAGTAAGGTATAGCGTTGGCTTTGAACCGGCTTTTTCCAAAACAGGAATTTCTATTACTTGTGACTTTGAGGAAGATGGCGACGATGAAACTACCGAATACGATATTCTTAGTTATGCCAAGACATATTTAGAGCCAAAGCAACAAGAACTACAAACAATATGGACTCAGAAAATGGAAGAAATGCAATAATACAAAAATATAAAAGACATGAACACAAATAAATACTTCAAGTTAGGCTTAATCACAATGTTTTTAGCCTTTTTCGGACAGTTGTCCTTCTCCCAAGAAGTGATAGTGACTGACACTATTGACGCAGAAGAAGCATTTGGCAAAAAGCCTATCACCCAAGTACCATTGGAACAATGCGAACAGATAGACACCTGTAGCATTGCCAAGTTTGCCGTTGTTTCAAAAGGTGGCAAACAGGGTATCTATGACTTGGAGAAGCATGAGAATGTAACGGAGATAGATTTAGATGTTGCAGGTTTCTCACGTCGTTATGTGTCAGAAGATGGCATTGAGGTATTCTACTTCTATGTAGAAAAAGGGATTGAGCGTGGCACCATTGGCGTGGTTGGAGAAAACAATCAAACTGTTGGTGTATGGATGGACAATCCTGAATATGTAGCAAAACTTGATGAATGCACGACAATAGATAGCGTGATGACTCAAAAATGCCAAGATGTTTTGTCTGAGGGGTTGAAAATGTTGAATGGAACATACGGACAGATTGCTGTTATAGATGCACAAACAGGAAGACTGAAATCATGGGTTGCATTGGAGAAAGATAGAGATGATTATTCAGAGGGCAAGCTATTGAAACAAGCATGTAGTCCTCGCATTTTGACACTTGTAGGCATTACTCCTATGTTGGCAGATATCAATGGTTCACTCGATGACAAGATGGATTTGTGCGGTGGCATATATAATATAGGTGACAGCATCAGCATTCGTGACCATAACTGGCGGTCTGGCGGTTATGGTGTAATGACTTGTCGCCAAGCATTGACACATAAATCTAACGTGGCTATGTTCAAGATACTCTTGGTAAATCGTGGCGAAAATGCTTTTGGTATATGGAAGAAAATGACAAGTGACGAAAAGCAAACAAACGCCTTGGAATTGGCTGCGCTCTTTAATGGTGTCTATCAGAAGAACACTCTGACATTCCCGACTTTGCAAGGGGACTCAGTAACTGAGGAAACATTTGACAACATTACGCCTTTAGGACGTAAATATCTGCAAGAGGTATTGATTGGTCTGAACAAAGGGAAAGGCATACAAGCATCTTATGCCCCAAAGAAAGTGGATATAGCAGGAGTATATGGCAACTATCAAGGTAAGGAACTTGAAAATGGGGAACATAAATTGGCAGAAATGGCATTTGTTGGAGTATTCCCTGCAAAGAAACCTCGCTATGCCTTGGCTGTAATCATCAATAGACCGAATGAACAAACTCATGGTTCAAAGGATTTAGCCAATGGCATCGTGAATAATCTTGTGGAATGGTTGTCTAAACATTAACACTTGGAAATTATGGAAGAGGTTATCTACAAACATGAAACGAATGGTGAGTTCACAGGAATCTATGCGCAAATAGAAGATGGCAAACTCACCATTACCGAGCAAGATATGGGTGAATTTGAGAAAGAATATTCAAGAGACGGCGAGGTTGAGTCTTTCGTATTCTTTGATGTGGCAAATACCAATCGTCTGATGAGGTCTTTGCACGCATCTGACGACTATAGTCTTATCGAATCATTAAAAAAGAAGTTCAAAAAACATGGGAGTTGCATGAAAAGCGAGATCTGCTATTATTGCGATGAACATGACATCAAGTATCAAACACAAGTATATTATTGATAGGACAATGTGACACAGCAAGCCAAGATTCCCATATTATTGAATATAATATTGTCGGAAATATTACGTTACAGATAGATTAGAGGTTACATTTGCCTCTATACTATCATAAACTAAAAATAATCGTAATATGGAGATAAGATATGCAACAATAAGCAAGACTGGTAGAAGGCATAATAACGAGGATGCTTACAAGGTCATTGATATGCCACAAAACAACAGGTTTATGGGAATAGTCTGTGATGGCATGGGTGGTCATTCCTTTGGAGAGACTGCCAGTGAAACGGTATGCAATACTATATCTGACTTTTGGAAGAAGCATATCAGTACGCCCGATTGTGACTCAAAGGTAAAACTCGCTTGCAAGAAAGCAAGTTGTGCCATTGATCAAAAGGCATTTGAGCTTCATCATGCAGAGATGGGTACGACTATGGTCATGGTAAGTATTGAAAACGATGTGGCAACCATTGCGCATATTGGTGATAGTCGCTGTTATGTACAAAGACCTGGTGATGGATTACTTTATCAGACAAAAGACCATATCCGGCTTGATTTTGGATGGGAGATTGTTGCCAAGTGCTTCTTCTCTTACCGCCCAGAAGTGGCAGTACCAGACATCCGACAAATCAAACTACAGACTGGTGACAGAGTTTTACTTTGTTCGGATGGACTATACAAAAGCATGGCTCCTGACATTTTGCAAGCAAGGATGATGGATGACAAACCCTTGGAAGAGATACTTGACGTTTATGATTTCCTTTGTAAGAAACAAGGAGATGACAATTATACGGCAATATTGATTGAATGTTTCTGAATATAGGGAAAAGAATTATGAAGACTCGTTATACATTGTTTGTATTGGGCGTTGCACTGTTATTGATAGCTTCTTGTAATAGAGAAGATATAAGCATAACCTATTTCAAACAACTGCAAAGTACTTCTGACAAGACCAACAAGGAAGACTCCTTGATGATGCCTTGTGGATTTATAGAATATGACTCCGTTCGATTCTCGGATGGTTCATATGCTGTGCATCGTTTGCAATATGCACCGCAGAACAGTCTGACGGAGTTCTTTGATAACAAGGGACGAACGATTGCCACGATAGCAAGGGCATCGGAATGTTATGCACAAACTCTTGTGTATGATTACGATGATGAAGGACGGTTGTCTCATCTCCTCCAATATAAAAGTGAAATCTTTGAAGGCTTGGATTCAGACAGCGCAAGCTATGGAAGGAACAAAGAAGGGTATCTTGGCTTTCGACAAATGATAGCAGATATGGATTATGAACATCCTGACACTGCAAAATACCAACAGACGAACATTGAATATGATAAAGATGGCGATGCTGTAAAAGCCTATATGGTATATGGCAGTGATAGCATAGTTGCGCTGAGTGGATATAAGTTAGCCATAGCAGTAAAACCTTGTCTGAGTTTTTGGCAAAGCGACTTGCATGGTGGCTTTTATATCTTCCATGTAAAGATGGAACCTAAAAGAAAGGATTTGCCAAATTATAAGGTTTGCCGATTTGCAGATTATCTGCCCTCAATGGAGTCTGAATATCGGAATGGGCGCATCGTCAAAACTGTATGGCACCATGATCCATGTATA
>USJD01000194.1 GCA_900554835.1 uncultured Prevotella sp.
TTCTTGAACATCTGAATCACATACCGGAGCAGCTTCGGATGCAGCTTGGCATCCAATTCGTCCACAACCACTGTGCGGCCTTCTTGCAATGCTACCATCAGAACCGGCAAAGCTGCTATCATCTTCTTGGTTCCATCCGACTCCGCTTCAAATGGAAGTTCATAGACCTTGCCATTGATCGTTCTTTGCGTGAACAGGTGCTTGCTATCCTCATCATAGCGATAACCGGACAAATCAATACCTACATCATTCAGTGCATGAATCAGGCTTTCCTTAGTCGTCTCACTCTTGGACACCAGCACAATGTTTTCTGCTCTGGGGTTCGCGTAGCTCTGCGTAATACAGGATTCAAACCAATTCTGCACTTCTGCAATCACAGGGATATTGTAGTTGATTGCCAAAAAAGAAAGATACGGCATCTTCGGGTTGACGTCCAAGTTGATGCTTGCCTTATTGATACTTGCACCCAATTCAATCTTCTGGCCGTCTCGTTCAAAAATCAGTCCTGTCTTCTTACCACCAAGTGTACGCCACAGAAGAGACTCAAAGACAATTTCTTCCTTGAGCGCAATGTAATACTGGTATTCCTTCTCGCCTACACGGAAGAACACCTGAAAAATCGTAGGTTCATTCGCAGAACTTTCATCCAGCATAAAGGGAGCCACACTGCTGCCCTGCTGGAAAATCATTGGCTGCCGATTCTTCTCCAATGCATGAATCGGCTTCACAACAAGGTTAATCAGGCAAAAGAATGCCTGAAGCAGATTCGTCTTACCGCCACCATTGGGGCCGTAGACTGCACTGACCGGAAGTAAGTCTTCTGCTTTCTCCTGCCGGATCAATGCATCTTGAAACTCCGGAATTGCCATTGCACGGAAATCAAATGTCGTTTCATCCTTATAAGACTTAAAATTCTGAAAAGAAAATTGGCAAAGCATTCTTTCAACTCCTTTCTGTTATTATTATAGCTCATTTTCTGTTTTTATTCCAGCATTTAAGAGAATTTCATTCTTATAATTAATTTATAGGCATTTTTCTGAAAGTAAAAGACCTCCGCTCTCTATCGCAAACGAAAGCGGAGGTCTTTTTACAGCTTACTGTGCTACCCGAATTATCCTGCTCTTCTTTGTATCTCCAAGCCTCTTCCAATGTAAATTATTGGAATTGCTCAAAAAATGCAGCGATTTCTGCGGTTGTCAGTTTTTTCTTATGATGGCAGTCATAAATCTGCATTTCCCAATCCGCATAGCAGCCTTTCTTGCCACAGGGAGATGTGTAAATCGGAATAAGTCCGCTGCTCTTAGTCCACCCCTTGTTTCTTACAAGATAGTCAAGATACTGTCTAATGCTGTGCTCATTCGTGATTTCAGCCCCTGCTTTCTTAAAATCATGAACTACCCAAACGATGAAAAGAATCGCAATAATAACTATAAGCATACCATTTTCCTCTTATTTTATAATTTTCACTCTGCAAGTCCAAAATTGTTTAGAATACGCTCGTAAGTGTCGTACAAAGCTTGCTCTGCCCTGAACATCTTCTGAAGGTTTTCATTGTATGTATCCTCATCTACAACAAAATAGACCGATGCCTCCCAGCGGAATCCCTGGTCGTCAACAAGCTCTGTTGTCTTTCCAGTATCAACATAAGTTAATTTATACGCTCCCTGCTTCGAGAAAGTATATTCATCTTCCGTAATCAAAACATAGGCCGTTTCACCCGGATAAGCTTCGCCCATCAAATAATCCACATCATAGGCAAGCCATTCAATCGCCTTGCTCGTATTAAAGGAGTCCAACTCTTTCTGAAGGCTTCCAAGCAACGTATCATCATAATGGGTTTCCATTCTCTTATAGATGTAGAATTTACCCTCATACAGCTCAGCATCTTCAACGGAGTAACCGAGGTCACTCGTCTTTGCTTCTTCCATTTCGCTACTTGCACTGTCAATACTCTCAAGAATCCCTTTTTCAGTGTTAATCAGTGTACTATCTGGATAAATTTTCTTATAAAAGTCGACCATCTGCTCGAATGTTATGCGAACAAGGTCCTCCGCATTATTTCCTTGATTTTTTTCGGCAATTTTTTCTGCTGCAGCTTCTTTCCATGCAGCATAGAAATTTTTCTCATCTGCATTTGCCATTTGGTTCTTATCATCACGAGGAATATCGCTCAAATTGCAGTCTTTAAGAATCATAGCTTTCATCGAAGCAATTTCATTTTCAGTAGCAACCGCTGCTTCAGATTCCGCTTTTTCTTGAGCTGCTTTGGATGCCGCTTCTTCTTCCGCTGCACGAGATGCGCTCTCAGCGGCTTCCTGAGCTTCTAAGGCAGCTTGAGAGGCCGCCGCAGCCTCTGATTCTGCTTTTCTTTTCGCTAATACTTCTGGTGAAAGATTAGTTTCTCCAAGCTGAATACCCGCTATCATTACAATAGAAGATAATAGTATCAGTGCAATTTTCTTAAACTTAAATGCCGGAATCCTCTTCGTAATTGGCGGAAGAATTATCACGCCGCCCAATATAATAAGGATAATGGCGGGCATCGTATACTCTCCAATATATGCTAGTCCACTTAATATATAGCATCCGCCAATAAACCACTGAAGTATTCTTTTAACTTTATTCAACATATTGCCGCCTCTTTTACATTTCGAGTGTTTTATATGTGCGCCAAGTCAAAGCACAACCCACCTTTTCCGTTCATACCTATCGCTTACCATTACCGCTGGAAGTGCTATGCATCAACCCGACCTGCGTCTGCTTTTACCTATAAAGACGATTTCCCGTAGAAAGTCTATGAAAGTGATTTCGCAGACGCTTACATATTCTTCAATACTTTATGACCAACTACGCGTATAGAAGTTCCACACTTTTGACAGTGGATATGCATTATATGTATTGCGATACATATTGTTTACATCATTGGGGTATTTCATCTGTGCACCAATCGCCTCATTCGCAAGATTGGAGAGTTCTTCCAAATCAGCATAAGAACAGTCCGGTGCCAAAAGGTAAGCAAAGTTTTCTTCTACATATACTCCAAGGCTATTTGTGTAGCCAAGTTTAATTAAAACCGGATTGAGATCATCGTATGTATTACCTGGCTGATAATAACCATTCGGAGCATTCACACGGACATTGTACGCTGTACCATCACTTGCTAAAATATACCCATCATACACGCTATTAACGCCATTATTCTCTATGACATTCCCAAGGCGAATCGTCATAGCCCCAGTATTGTAGTAATCAGACTTGTACGCGTGCTGTGCTCCAAACCTACGCACCGCTTGGAAGTGCTTTCTTTCATTTAAAAATGTCTTATTTCCCCCAGCAACTCCTTGGAAGATAACATAGTCATATCCTCTTTGGATGTCATAATTCGACCCATCATACCCAAGTCGACGGTAAACATCGTTAATATAGTGCAACCACAAATCATCAAAACCCGCACAAACTGCACAGTGAGGCGGATTATCAGGATTTATCCTTGCAGCATAATCTTCTATTAAGGTCTTGGAAATCCCCTGCATAATTTCATACTCAGAGTAGTGATTATTGATTTCTGCAATTTGACTTTCTGTCAATGTGTCAGCGTCTGCAATCTCACGTACCTTTGCGGTCGTCAAATCAGAGTTTCCAAACCAATCTGTTTGAGCTGAAGCAGGCAAAGCTATTACGCTAAGCAGCAGCACCGTTGCTGCCAGCATTGACGCAATTCTCTTTTTCATTTGACTTTTCCTTTCATCTTTTCTTTACGACCTTAAATCGCATGAAGCTTTTCATTGGTTTCAATTATCAATCAAGACAAATGAACCGCCTCGTATTACGATTTATCTTGTTAAAATTATACGATTTATAGAATTACCTGTCAAGGCATCCACACTTAAAATCGTAAGTAGCACTACGATTTATCCAAGGAGGGCAATGACATGGAACGCGAGAAGCCAAACTTTGACATTCTGGGAAGAATTGACCGGGAGCGGTTAGCTCGTGGATGGTCTGAATACACCCTTGCCGAGAACTCCGGTCTAACGCAATCCACCTTATCAACGTGGCGCAGACGAAACCTTCAGCCCAACGTAACCTCGATTGAAAAAATTTGTCATGGCCTTGGTATCACTCTCTCACAGTTTTTTGAAGAGGATGCTGCTGTTCACCATTTGACAGAGGAGCAGAAATCCCTCTTAACCACTTGGGATAGGCTTTCTCCTTCACAAAGAACTGCTATCTTGGATTTGATCCAAGCATTTTTACCCGAATGATATGCACATTTACAAAAAAGAAGGATGCCGAGCGGTCATTGTGTCACTCGGCATCCTTCTTCATTAAGTAAAGGACTTCAGAACTTTTTTCAGTGCTTCACGCTGTTCCGGGGTTATGCGACCCAGCAAATTCAAAAATTCTTCTTGTTCCTCTTTTGTAAATTCGCTACAAGATTCATCTTTTACACATTTTTCGTTATTCATAACAACTTTTCCTTCTTAAGTTTTTCCCTCGTCAGCCAATCCAGCCCGAATCTGCCGCTTATACTTATAATAGGTATTCCGGGCAAGCCCTGTCAGCTTCATGCACTCCACATCGTCCAATGTACCACCAAAAGCCTTACAATGGATGCGGATTTTCTCTTTGGCCGCTTTAGACTTCTTGGTTTCAAATCCAGTGCCTTTTTTACGTCCAACCTGTTTTCCATTCAGCTTTGCTGTTACAAGACCCTCACGAGTACGCTGGTGTAAATCGGCCACTTCTTTTTCAGACTGCTCAAAGGCCAGCTTGATCTGCTCCTTAGCCAAGGCCATCAGATACTCGTTGATGCCCTTCAAGATGAAGTCCACATTCGTCCCTGTCATGGCAATGCTGCCGGACAGGGCTTTTTTGTAAGTTTCAGTATCAATGTGATGCTCTTTCAGAAATATCAGCCGGATGCCCTTATGGTAGAGATCCTCATACAATGAAAATCCCTCTTCTGCGTTTCTGGACATTCGGGAGACGGAATCGAACACCACAGTATCTCCTTCTTTCAGAATCCGATACAGCTTGCTCCATTCTGGCCGAAGGATGGAAGTTCCCGTATAGGCTTCCTGTACAATGTGAACTGTCGGGTATTCCGCCCTGATATTACGCACCTGACGGTCAATGCTCTGTTTTGCAGTGGAAATTCTGCAATAACCATAAATACTCATAACTTTTTCTTTCTGTATCAAAAATGCCGAACGTCATTTTAGCGTCACCGATTTGCTAAGACAAATCGGCTTCATCACACTATGATTGATACTTTTCTGTACCCACGGCAATTTTAATACTTTTTCCTGCGAGCCTTAGTCATCCCTCATAAACTTCAAAAGATTATCTCCGTTGACGAACGGTTCGCACCGTTCGTCCCCTGCGATGACTTTTAAACTTTATAAGGAACGACACGGCTCGCTCTTATCAACGGTTCAGATACTGATTCATAAACTCTTCCACCGTCACGCAGGGCTTTTGATTTTTCTCTGCTCCTCCAAACGGATCATAGTTCCAGTCCGTCTCTTCATCAATGTACCGCCGTCCGTCATTGGGCAGCTCCAACGGCTCTGCAAGAATAATCGTTCCCCAGTGATTGACCATGATAAATGGTGCAATCTCACAGGGAATCCCCCGGCAGTCATCATCATGCCGCACATCGTAGGCATACAGACCAGCAGGAACAGAATCCCGCTTAATGCGGACACTGGTGAACAGCGCAGGTTTGTCGCAGACGGTGATTTCCTCATAGCGTTGGGTCGTTGCATCAAAAGTCACAGAAAAGCCTCCTTAAAGTGCAATCAAAAATGCATGAAATTTTTTAGCGTAATAGTTCATTTCCTGCGGCGGCAGCGAAGCCAAATTCCCTTCACCATCAGTTCCTGCAATGAAACCGGGGCCAGCAAGATAATCCGCTCCATTCCAGAGCAGCCGGTTGGGAGTCAGGTTCAGCAGCTTACCTTCATCGTTGCAGACCAAGGTGACTTCAGAGTCGGTGTCGGTCAGCGGAATGCATTCGATCAGCCCACCAACAAAGTTCTGCATGGCTTCGAGCGTGTTGTCCAGTTCGATTTCCTTTGGCAGTTCCATCGGCAGGAGAGCAAGAACTTTGATCTTTGCTTCTTTCACTTTGAAATCTCCTTATGCTACGTTCAATCTGGTGGCTTTGTAGCAGTCAGCGCACATTCCCTCATGGGTGGCTGCAAACTCTGCCGCCTGCATGATAGAGCCATCCTTCAGCTTGACCCTCTTGATGGGCTGATTGCAGCGAGCGCAGATGCAGGGCACAGGCGGCTGTTCCTGCTTCGGGCTGGTGGATCTCGGCTTCGGCTGCTTTTGAGGCTCTGCTTCAGGCTGCGGTGCGGCATCTTCCGGCAAATCCTCTCCGGCATAAACGTACAGGCCCAGACCAAACATAGCAAGGTTCTTCA
>USJD01000195.1 GCA_900554835.1 uncultured Prevotella sp.
GCTGCTATCAGCTTTGTAAATTGATTCATTTATGATATTAATAAAAAAAGATTCAAACTGTTTGTTCATGCAAAGATAGAGAAAAAAGTTGGTTTACCCAAATATTACCCCATATTATTTGGCGGTTTCAATAAAAAAAATCGCTGCTATCCTTCAAAAATAACTTCAGATACATGCAGCATACCTGCTTTTTTTGATTTACATCAACAATACGGCTCATTTTACAAGAAAAACTGAGAAAAAGTTTTGAGTTTCGAGTTATTTCCTATACCTTTGCCGCCGAATTAGAGAGTGCGGAGCATATCATGAATGTGCTTTGCTATTATAAATTAGGGGCTGAAAAGCTACCTGATTAGAGTTATAAAATAAAGTAATAATTAAAAGAAAAGATTGATTATGAAGAAGATTATGTTGAGCCTTGCTATGGCTCTCGTTTCAGTTTGCGCTAGCGCACAGGTTTACATCGGTGGTACTGCTGGTATTTCCAGCAACAAGATTGGTGATGGTGACAGCAAGACAGCTTACACCTTGATGCCTGAAATCGGTTACGAATTCAACAACAAGTGGGAGGCTGGTCTCGAGGTTGGTATCAAGAAGGGCGATGTTTGCGAACTTTCTGCAGTACCAGAAGCAACAACATTCGTTGTAGCTCCTTACGTACGTTACACAGCCGTAGAAACCAAGTTGGTTAACCTCTTCGTAGAGGGTACAATCGGTTACAGCAGCGTCAGCAAGGGCGGTGGCGATTATTACGAGGTAGGCATCAAGCCAGGTTTGGCTGTTAAGCTTTCAGACCACGTAAACTTCATCACAAAGGTAGGTTTCCTCGGTTACAGAGGTTATTCTCCTGAGCATGGTGACAACTCATCAACATTCGGACTTGGCGTAGATGCCAGCAACATTTCATTTGGTGCTATCTACAAGTTCTAATCTTAGGGTGCTCATTTACTCATAAGCAAAAATATCAGGGGCGCAAGCGATTCCTTTCATGGAAACAGCTTGCGCCCCATTTTTTCAGCAAGCGAACACGCTTTTACTCTTCACTCTTCACCTTTCCCTCGGAAACGCCTGTGTTTATCGGCATTCAGAGGGGTGAAGAGTGAAGAGTATTTCCTTATCCCTTACTTACAACAATAATTCTGGCATTTACGCTGACTGTTCCTATAGAACAGCCAACTAGCGAGTGTACGGCTAGTCAGCTGTTCTTCATTCGCCTGTACACTATTTCCGGTTAACAGCCAACTTATTCCTCGGCAGAATACTTTTCCATAACCAGGCAATAAACGCTAAGTACTGATAAAAACTCAGGCAGCTATGACAAAATTGGGGACAAAGGAAACTTATTAGCAAAAATAATTAAGCAAAAAGTTTGGAGTTTCGAAAGAAAAAGCATATATTTGCACCTTGAAAAGTGCACATTGTGCACAAACGTGCACCTTCCAAGGTGCATATGCTATAAAAACAGCATCTTAAAAGATGCATAAAATAAGGTGAAATATGGATATTACACTCGTAAACTACATGAAAGAACAGCTGCGTCTAGTAAGTCTGGACTTTAAGCGTTATATGTATGACAAACTTCCTTGGCAAGCGAGGTTCGTTGGACTCATGGGACCTAGAGGAGTAGGGAAATCAACTTTGATTCTTCAACATCTTAAAGAAATGGATGCTGATACTCAGGCAAAAAGTCTCTATATATCAGCAGACCATAGCTATTTCACAACTCACACACTAATTGATACAGCAGACCAATTTGTACGTGAAGGAGGCGAAACGCTTTATATAGATGAAGTACATAAGTATGATTCATGGTCGAGAGAATTGAAGCAAATCTACGATTCCCACCCTGAGCTCAAGATCTTCTTCACAGGATCTTCTATGCTTGATATTTTAGATGGAGAGGCAGATTTGAGCAGAAGAGTCATCTTATATGAGATGCAGGGTATGTCTTTTAGAGAATATCTGGAAATGTTCGAAGGAATCAAGACACCAGTCAGGTCATTAGATGATATTCTGAGGGGAAATATTGAAATAAAAGAGGTGCTTCACCCTATCCCGCTCTTCAATAAATATCTGAAAGAAGGATACTATCCGTTTTCCAAGGAAGGCTTTTTCCAGCAAAGACTACAGCAGGTGATACGTCTTACGATGGAAGTAGATATTCCACAATATGCCAACATGTCGCCAGCAACAGGAAAAAAACTCCGTCGCATGTTATCTATCATAGCAGGCAATGTACCCTATAAGCCAGAAGCCACAGGATTGGCAAACGAAATTAAAGTGAGCCGTAATGATATTCCTACCTATCTTCTATACATGGAAAAAGCAGGAATGATCGGTCAGTTACGTGACGAAACTGGTGGAATGCGAGGATTGGGAAAGACAGAGAAAGTTTATCTCGATAATCCGAATATCATATATGCACTTTCTGGCAATAATTCTAACATCGGTAATGTGAGAGAGACATTCTTCTACAACCAAACCCGAGTGAATCAGGATGTTACATCATCTAAGATTTCCGATTTTACAATAGGAAAGTATACATTTGAGATTGGGGGTGCCAAAAAGAGTCATAAACAGGTGAAGGATGTAGAAAACGCTTATATAGTGCGTGATGATATAGAATATGCTAATGGTGACATATTACCACTATGGAGTTTTGGTCTTTTATATTGAAACTAAACAATTCCGGAATACAGTTTATACTGCAACAATAAATAAGGGGCGTGCTTAAATGAGCACGCCCCCAGACGAGAGATTTTATGTATTCTTTTCCCAAAGAACTGCTTATATCTTTATTTCATCCTAGCGATAAGGATAGAGCACTGTATTCTTTGACAAGATGTAATAATTATCTGGATTATCAACATCTACAAGCTTAAGAACTGTTGGGCTCTTCAGGTCATTGCCTTCGATAGAATACGTCTTACCTTTACTACCAGCCGTAAGTGCTGCAATAATGTATTTATAGCCACCACTATTATAGTAGAAAATACCATTGCTGTCACCAGACAAAGCAAATTTCAAAGTAATATGGGTGTCATCAACAGGAGTAGCTGTACAATTCAAACAACCTGCATACTTATTGGCACTAACAAACACAAAACCATATTTACCATTGCTTGAGGAGAAACTAGAGGTACCAAAGAAAGCATAGCTCATTTCCTCGCCTCCAACTTCTTCACCCTGGCAGATTTCATAGCACTTATTCCAATAAGCCTGACCATAGGTTCCCATATTCTTAATACCATACATCTTTGCACTTCCACTAGTCGCGTCAAACTCGTAGTTATCACCACCAACATAGTTGAATCCCTTCACAGAGTCGCCGTTCAACACGATAGGCTTATAAAACTCCAAGCCTGTCTCTGTTAAAAGTATTTAATTATTGCAAACTTTATCGATATTTTTATAGAAAAAAAGGTAGTTTTTCTTGATTTTAATCAACATTTAGAGATGCAATCTACACTTTTAGCAGAAAAAGGTCAGAAATAAGAGATTTAAGCAAAGTTTACGAAAAGAAAACAAAAATGTTCTAAAAGACAAGAAAGGCAAGATTTCTGTAGAACTCCATCCAGAAGTTTCTCAGAAACCTTGCCTTTCTTTACCTATATTTACTACGTAAGTATCTTTATCTGCCACCTGAGTATCTTTATTTACCGCTTAAATACTTTATTCAAAAAACATTATTATTTCTTGATAGTAAACTCAAATTTCAAACCACCCTCCGGCAAGTTATTCACCCGGATGGTACCACCATGCAGCAGCACGGCATTCTTCACGATGGCAAGGCCCAGCCCCGTTCCACCCATTTTACGGCTCCTTCCCTTATCCACACGGTAGAAGCGTTCGAAGAGGCGGGCGAGATGCTCCTGCGGCACACCCTGACCATTATCTCTGAAGACAAAATGCCACTTGTTGCCTATTTCCTTACCCTCCAGCGTGATGGTCGTCCCGTCACCGGCATAAGCAATGGCATTATCCGTAAGATTGCGGAACACACTATAGAGCAGACTGCGGTTTCCCTTCACCACGATGCGCTCAGGCAGCAGGTTGTGGAATCCCATCTTGTGCTCCTCCCTTTCCAGCGCCGTTTCCCTCATGATGTCTCCCACCATCTTCGTGATATCCACCGCCTCGAAGTCTATCATGTCCGAACCGTCGTCCAGTCTGTTTAGCGTCGAGATGTCTCTCAGCAGGGAGGTAAGCCGTTCGCTCTGTGCATAACATCTCTGCAGGAACTGCTCCTTCATCTCCTCGCTGATATGCGGATTGTCGAGTATCGTCTCCAGATAGCCCTGTATGCTCGCCACCGGAGTCTTCAGTTCATGAGCGATATTCTGCGTCAGTTGCCTTTTCAGGATATCCTGTTCCCTTCGGGTGGTCTGGATACGCTTATACATCTTGATGATGCGTTCAGCAATTTCACCCAGTTCATCATCCGGGAATTTAGCCAGATCCTCTATCTCCAAGCTCTCGTTGTGGTCGGCCTTGTAGGCGAAGATGCGGAGCTTAGCCACATTCTTGCCCAACCGATGAGTGAATCGGTAGAGCACGATGGTCAGGAGGATGATGGCGAAAACGGCAAACCAGATGTAATGCTGGTCAGCCTGCAGCGATTTAGAGAGATCATCATTATAAGGTAAGGCACTTCTGATGATGATAGAGTCGGCAGGGAAATAGGAAGCCACATAGAAGTAATCCTGCTTCAGGGTCTTCGACTCTCGTTCCACGCTCGATCCCTGTCCATTCTTCAGCGCCTCTTGTATCTCCTTGCGGTTCAAGTGATTGGCAAAACGGTCATAGTGCTTGCTCATATTGTCGTACACCACCTTGCCGTCGGGCCTTATCAGGGTAACACGCAGATCCTTGCTTTCATGTTCACGGATGAAAGCATTCAGTTTGGTTTCCGCCACGACGAGTTTCGAGCGACTCACGCTGGGCAGAGTCTCCAGACTATCGCCGTTGCTCAAGATGATTCCCCTGTCATGAGCCAGCGAGAGATCCTCCGCTAAGAGGGCGTTGTAGTTTTCCAGTTTCATCGTGAGCGTACTGATCTTATACTGTTTCTCACGAGTCTGCTGGAACATGATAAAACTGACAGCGAACACAAGGAACACCGTCAGCACCATGAGATACAGTTTTCGCCCAACTTTGGATTTCGTCTTTTTTATTTTCAGCATAAATAAAATCCTTTCTTATCACGCATCAAAATAATATCCGAAGCCAAGTCGGGTGACGATGCACTTCGCAAACTTACCGATTTTCTTTCTCATACGGGTGATGTTGACATCCACCGTGCGGTCGAGCACGAGCACATCCTTAGGCCATACACGGTCGATGAGTTCCTGGCGGGAGAAGACTCTACCCTTCTCTTCCAGGAGAAGTCGGAGCAATTCAAATTCTGTTTTGGTGAAAGGCACATCCTCTCCATCAATGCTCACCGTCTTCTTGTCGATATTGAGCACCAATCCCTGATAGCTAATGACGGTAGGTTCAGCATCCTTGCCCTGCTTATCGGCAGTACGGCGGATGACAGCCCTCACACGCACCATCACCTCACGGATAGAGAAAGGTTTGGAGATATAGTCGTCAGCCCCGAGATTGAAACCGGTAACGGTATCGTTCTCAGTATCGCGAGCCGTCAGGAATATAATAGGAATCTGAGCCGTAGCCACATTCTCCTTGAGTTTCTTCGCCAGCTGGAATCCGCTCATACCTCCCATCATCACATCGAGCAGCAAGAGGTCGTAGGAAGCAATGTCTTTCTCCAGAGCTTCCTCAGCCGAGTTGGCAGTTTCCACCTGATACCCCTCGGTTTCCAAGTTAAACTTCAGAATCTCACAGAGGTCCTGTTCATCATCCACCACAAGGATTTTATAGTTCTTTTCGTCCATCTTTATAATATATAATAATGTATATATAGCCTGAGGTCTTTCCTCGGGTGCAAAGATACGACAAAAAATCTGTAACACGCATTACATTCTATTACAATTTCATTTCAAAAGCAAGTAAAAAGTGTGACGGGAATCATAGTTGCCTGATTCCTGCAAAATCAACTGCTGTTTTCGAGCACAATCAAAACACATTCTACAAAGTCAAGAAAAAGCCCGTTTCTGCGTTAATAAACGTTACAAAACTTGCAGTTGTCAAAAGTTTTACCTATCTTTGGGCATATAATTCATCTTTTACTTATACTATATTACATTTTATGAGAAACGTATTGACCATGATTGTGGCCGCTATGCTATGCATGGGCGGTTATGCCACTGATTTTAAAAACGTAACTAAAACCGGGAAATTGGACGCACTAAGCTTGATTGCCATCCAGCAGATGGAACAAGCCAAAGAAAGCACGTCTCAAGCCAAAGGTTTCGGAGGAACGAGTACGAC
>USJD01000196.1 GCA_900554835.1 uncultured Prevotella sp.
CCTGCTGACCACTCAGGGTGTAGTATTTGCCGTCATTCAACTTAGAGTTCTGGTTAACCACCTCGTTGATACCTGTTGTACCGCCTACATTAGCAAAGTCGAACAAGAGTGCAGGAATATACTTAGATTTTCCTGTGATAGGATCTGCTTCAAACTGACCATATTTAGTACCCAGCTTCATCTTTGCTGCTGTTGCACTTGGTACTGGCAAATAAGCACTGTTGCTATAGAAGTTACCTGCACCTTGAGAGAGCCAGAAACCCAAAAGGAATTGATTATTATCATAGGTTGTTACATTCAAGCCCTTATTAGCACGGAAGAAACCAAAGAGATAATTATACTCATCCTTATCCTTATTATAAGTTGGAACTACGCCAGCTTCAATCATTTTGTTCAAGCGATTTTCACTATAGTCTGCTGTTGTCTCTGCACCAGTATACTCCTCCATTGGAATAACCAAGGTGTTGTAAGATGTAAGTGAAGGACGAGCATAGAATTTGCCACCACCATCTATAGTTTTTGCATCCTTCTTAGTAGCAAGAATCACTCCAACATGAGCAGGAATTACGTGGGCTGTCCCAGTATCAGGAATTTTCTTCAAAGAGAACTCTACGCTATTGGTTCCTTCTGTCATATTATCAACAATGAAAATATCAACATCCTTAGAAACCTTCCAAGCCTTATTATCACTCCATGTTCTGAAGAACTTGTAGTCACCTCTCTTGAGTATATAGCGTTTTTCTCCCTTATACTCAACATCTTCAAAGTCGCGCAGCACCAAATCATGGTTTGCATTAATGGTGTAATAATAGTCAGTAACAGGCTCACCAGCAACGTTACGAGTATAGAAGTAAAGACGTACGGTCCATCTACCAGCAGGGCGGTTCCAGATAATATGATACGTATCTTCGCTGTTTTCACCTTTTTCTGTATAATTAACCTTATTAGGATCACTTGTATCAGCAGAATGTCCGGTAGCAGTTTTGCTTGTATAAGGAGTCTTTGCCTTCTTATCAGCTTCTGTACCATCGGTATCCTCAAACCAGTTGATCTTAGGATCATGGTTACCTACGAATCTGAAATGCTTATCGCCATCAGCAACTGTTGTTACCACAGTAGTCGTATAGCACTGCTCAACGTCATCATAAGTCATATCTGCTGCCTTAGAGGTGAAATCCCAAACTTCTTTGCCTGTTGTTTCATCAACTTTAAATGTACCAGGAATAGCATCACCTACCATAGATACAGAGGTAATTTTAACGCGTACGCCACCCTGAAATTGCACTTCACCAACAAATCCAAGATGCTCATCTTTATTTGCTCTATCCCAATTGCTCTTATTAGGATTATATTCTACAATCTGGTTTCCTGACCAATCAGCACCAAACTTAATTGGTTTCTCATTTGGACAGACAGAATTATTAGGATCTTTACCCTCAAAATCAAGTCCACCATTACCCATCAAAAAGAGCTTATTAGTAGTTGGGTTATATTTGGATTTGGGATCAGTTTCAACTGAAGTAGGGACAACGGTACCATAAGTATCCTTTGTACGATTAACAATATCATTATCGCGACTACGGACAATATTTGATATTACATAGTAAGAACGATCTTCAGCAAAATTAACTGAACCATAGAACCTATTACTAAAATATTCAACATTCTTATCGTAAGCATCGTAAATAGGCATAGCTGTTGCATCCGTAGCATCACTAATAAAGTATGTTACACGCTTGTCACTATCATGCGCAATCTTCCACTTCTTAACTGTATGAGTCGTAGCATCGACAGCGATATACAGATTATACATACCATCAGAATATTCACTTTCCGATACATTACGACTGGCAAAATCCCAATAATTAGCATTCTCTTGAGTAATAGGCTCACAATCATTAGCCTTAGTATCCAACCACCCTATAAACTCATCCGTATTGGGGCGAGTTTTATCGATAGGATAAGCAGAACTTGGACCAAAGATATTTTTTATATTTCCGAACTCATCGACATACATTACCTGTGCATGAGCTTTAAGAGAAGCTGGAATTTCTACCTTATATACTTCATAGTCCTTTCCACTTTCAATGGTAGCATCATTCTTCTGCTGCTGGAACTTGAACACAGCATCATCATAAGTTATTTCATTACCGCTAAAGCTAAAGAAGTTACCAGCGAGATAAAAACCCTGAGAGTAAACACGACCTTTAAGGCGATTCGTTGACACAGTATTCCATTCACCGGTTGTGCCGCCGCCACCAGTTGAGCCACCACCTGTTTCACTACCTGAAGGAGCAGTTGCAGAAATAGTACCATCTGAGTAATAAAAATAACCATTCTTTACTCCCATACCAGATTGACCAGATGTAGGATACTGCTTTCCTTTGTCTTGATTATTAAATACGACAAGAAGATTCGAAAGCTCAAAGGTTTTTAAGTCAATAGTCCAAGTTACAACTTTATAACCATTGGCAAGAGTCTCTATATCCTCATTATTTGTCACCTTTTGACCTGGCCATCCACCTGTCACCCAATTAGAACCATCATCTGGTTTAGTTTTATCATATACATAAGCAGCATAACTCTCCCATTTCGTCGACTCTTTATCTACGAAATGGATAGTGAAAGTTTCAGCCATCATTTTCAGTGGTATGCACATTAAGAGGCATAACACTATCATCATTAGTGTGAATCTTTTCTTCATAATTTTATAGTTTTAAACCATTTTATAAGAAGCTTTCTTCTCAAATTTAGACAGAGTTCCTTGGTCACCCGCAGAGGTATAAACATGATTATCTTTGACCTCAAATCCGGTATCCGGACATTGGAAATAGACAGTCACATCGGCTGCCTTTACCGTTTGCGATATGGACAATAGCGCCCAGACCGCCATAAAAAGCGTAAAAAATCTTTTCATCTTTTATTTATATTTAGTTAAGTTATTATCTAATATGTTGTTCTAAGCTTCTATTGGGGGGGTAGATGACCTTGTACTTTTCTGTTAGGTAATCATCTCTTCTTTTAGGAACTTATACGTTATTTTTAACTTTGTCTATTTTTTAAGATGAACATGCTTTTAGCAATATCCATTACTTAGTCAGAAACTTTTTTATTATTAACTTTTATTGCGGCAAAATTAAGCAAAATCTCAGAAACATGTACTCTTTTTCTCTATTTTTTCGCCAATACTAACGTGCAAACGTTTGCACAATCGGCATTTTTTAGCCTTTTTCCTTTGTCATTCCGAATAAAATGATTAGCTTTGCAAAGCAAATAGGTTGATAAGGTATTATCACCATCAAAGACTATGATCCCGAAACAGAACTCTTTACGCTTGATATTCCTAATAAAGAGGTTCAGAAAGCGTTGACGTGGTAAGAATAAGACTTTAAAGGATTAGATAAAGAACAAAATAAAATAAAGGGTGTGTCAAAGTTCATGACACACCCTTCCTTTTACTTAAAACACCTAACTCAAAAACTATTTATTCTTCACAGGGCAAAATTACTAAGAATCTCCAAACTTTCTTTTCCTAATGGCTTACTTTTCGCCTTTTTCGTTATGCAAACGTTTGCATCTCTTTCCATGCAAATTGCATAAAAATAGAATAAAATCGGCGCATTTTCCCAAAAAATACGGAAAATGCGCCGATTTTATGCAATTAGCACTATGCTTTAAATTCAATATGGTCTTGCGAAGGATAGCGAAAAGAAGATCTTTATTTGGAAGAGGCAAATTTTACATTTGTAAATTTGGCGACTCTGCCTGGCCGATAATTATCACAAACGGGAATTTTATCGAAATCTGGGAACTTCTTACAAAACTCCTCATAAGTCCAATAACCGACTTTAACTTGTTTCTTTTCCATCATTTATCGCTTTAATTTGTTCAACATGTTGCATGATTTAAACATCACGCTGCAAAGTTAGAAAAAAGAAATGAAAACCGCAAGCTTTTATTTGATTATTTTAAATCACAGCTGCTCCATATACTGCGCACACATTTCGGCACAACGCTCTCCATCCACGCCTGCGGAAACGATGCCACCTGCATAGCCGGCTCCCTCACCACATGGGAAGAGACCCTGGATGCGGACATGCTGCAAGGTTTCACGGTCGCGAACGATGCGGACCGGGGAAGAGGTGCGGGTCTCCGTGGCTATCAGTATCGCCTCATTGGTCAGGAAGCCATGCGCATTCTTGCCGAATGTCTTGAATCCTTCCTGCAGACGCTTGCTCACAAATGACGGCATCCAGAAATGAAGCGGACTGGATATCAGCCCTGGTGCATAACTGCTCTTAGGCAGGTCGTAACTCAAACGGTTGTTCACAAAGTCTGCCATGCGCTGAGATGGCGCCGTCTGCTTCATGTTGCCCTGCTGCCAACACTGTTTCTCCAATATCTCCTGGAAATACATCATTTGGAGGGAAGAGTGAGGAGTGAAGGGTGAAGAATCCTCCTGTCTGCGAAGTTCGATTTCCTCCAACACTGCCTGATGATCCTTCACAAATGGCGCTACATCTTCAGGATGCGTCTCCACCACCATGCCCGAATTGCTCCATGCCGTACCACGGTTGCTCGGACTCATACCGTTGACCACAAGCTGTTCCGGACCCGTAGCTGCAGGAATCACAAAACCACCCGGACACATACAGAAACTATATACGCCCCTGCCATCCACCTGAGTTACAAAACTGTATTCGGCTGCAGGCAGATACTTGCCACGACCGTTCTTGTTGTGATACTGTATCTGGTCGATGATCTGGGAAGGATGCTCCAGACGGACACCCACCGCAATGCCCTTCGCCTCAATCTCGATCTTGGAAGAAGCGAGATAGCGATACACATCACGGGCACTATGGCCGGTAGCCAAGATTACAGGTCCACGGTAGTTTTCCTCCGCACCCGTCTGCAGGTTGACAGCCTCCACACCTATCACCTTGTCGCCCTCCAAGACGAAGCGGGTCATCTTGGTCTGGAAATGCACCTCACCGCCACACTGGAGAATGGTATTGCGCATATTCTCGATGACACGCGGCAACTTATCCGTACCGATATGCGGATGGGCATCAGCTAAGATATTCGTATTGGCTCCATGCTGGCAGAACACATTCAGTATCTTATCCACGCTACCGCGCTTCTTGCTGCGGGTATAGAGTTTGCCGTCGCTATAGGCACCCGCACCGCCCTCACCAAAACAGTAGTTGCTCTCGCCATCCACCTTCTGGGTCTTGGTGATATTGCTGAGGTCTTTCTTGCGCTCACGCACATCCTTGCCACGCTCCAACACCACCGGTCTGTAACCCAATTCGATGAGTTTGAGGGAAGCAAAGAGACCGCCAGGTCCCTCTCCCACCACGATGACACGAGGCTTACTGCTCACGTCGGGATATTCCGTATGGACATACTGGTCGTCCTGCGGAAACTCATTGATATAGGCACGCACCTTGAGATTGACAAAGATGGTGCGCTGGCGGGCATCGATGCTTCTCTTGAGTACCCTCACCTGGTTGAGTGTTCTCACATCCAACCCCTTTTCCTTGGCGAGATAGCGCTTGATGCCTTCCTCGCTCGCTGCCTGTTCTGGCAGAATTCTGATTTGATATTCCTCGATCATATTGTTAGGATTTTCCTTTTTTGATTACACCTCCATGGTAGCCATGACTTCCAATGTATCAAGATTGTACATGGTGAACTTGCCGTCCTCCAAGGTGGCGATGGTAGGAGGATTGCCGCCCTTAGGGAAGGTGATGCTGCCCGTATTGCAGATGGCACGGTCGGAATGCGACAGTTCCCAGAGATGAGAATGACCGTAGATGATGGCATCATAAGGTCCCTTAGGCATGTTCTCCTTATTATATATATGTCCGTGGGTCAGCAGGTATCGCTTGCCGCCATCCACGAGCAGGGCATAGGTTTCCATGATAGGGAAATCGAGCAGCATCTGATCGACCTCTGCATCACAGTTGCCACGTACGGCAACAATCTGGTCTGCCAAACGATTGAGGCGCTCCACGATTCCCTTAGGGTCGATGCCCTCCGGAATGCGGTTGCGGGGACCGTAGTTGATGATGTCGCCCATGATGCACATCATATCACACTTCTGAGCCTCATAGAAGTCGAGTGCCCGTTCTAATGCTGGCAAACAGCCATGTATATCCGAAAATAAGAGGTATTTCATATTCTTCTTTCCTTTTGATTTCTATTATTTTGATACGATTCTGTCACTGTTGATCCATTGTGACGGATAACGTGATGCAAAATTAGGAAAAAAACGACAAACTGCCAAGATTTATAGTCAAGAAGTATGTTAACAATACAAAAAACGAGGGTGTGTCATAAGCCATGACGCACCCTCATTTTATAAAGCATTTCCTCAAAG
>USJD01000197.1 GCA_900554835.1 uncultured Prevotella sp.
ACCATCGGTTTCATCTGCGCACTCGTTGCTTCATTGGCAGCATTCTTCAACAGCTGTGCTACCCTCTTCACCGAGGACTTCTACAAGCCATTGAAGAAGGGCATGTCTGAGGCTCACTACGTACTCGTTGGCCGTATCGCTACCGTAGTAGTTGTAGTTCTCGGTTTCGCATGGTTGCCAATCATGATGAAGATGGACACCCTATACAACTACCTCCAGGGAATCCAGTCACTCCTGGCTCCAGCCATGGTAGCAGTATTTGCGATGGGTATCTTCTTCAAGAAGATTACTCCAAAGGCAGGTGAATACACCATGATTACCGGTTTCCTCATCGGTATGCTCCGCCTCGTTACCAATGTAATCACAGATACAGGTAAGGCAACTATGGATGGTGCATTTTGGAACTGCACAGCATGGTTCTGGCAGACCAACTGGCTGGTATTCGAGTGCTGGTTGCTCGTATTCCTCATCATCTTCATGATTGTAGTAAGCTGTTTCACACCAGCTCCAAGCAAGGAACAGGTAGAGGCCATCACCTTCACATCCGACTTCAAGAAGTCTATCCGTGAAAGCTGGGATGCATTCGATATCATCGGTACACTCGTAGTTATCGGTCTCTGTGCTGCATTCTACGCATATTTCTGGTAAAAAGCATTTTCGCTAGGCTGACTCTGGCGAACAATACAAATATCACACAAGTCTGTCACCTTATAGGCAAGTCCTGAAGGAGACAGACTTGAACTAAAAAGCAACCACTTTTTACTATTCTAAAAAACATTCAAAGAAATAAAGGCTGAAAAAAGCCAAATGATAATAATCATTAAAAATCAAAACATCATGACACAATTTTATAACGAACATTCCAAAGTCCTCGTTTCAGTTGACTGTATCATTTTCGGTTTCAACGGAAGCCAGTTGCAATTGCTCATCGGCAAGCGCCAGATGGATCCAGGTCGTGGAGAATGGTCTCTCTATGGAGGCTTCGTAGGCCAGAACGAAAATTTGGAGGATGCAGCCAATCGTGTCATTCTGGATTTGACAGGTATGAAGGGATTATACATCCGCCAAGTAGGTGCATTCGGTCGTATTGACCGTGACCCGGGCGAGCGTGTCATCTCTATCGCCTATTGCGCTCTCATCAACGTAAAAGATTATGATGATTCTCTCAGAATAAGATATGGTTTGGAATGGGTAAATCTGAATGAACTCCCTAAGTTGTATTCCGACCACAACCAGATGATTCAAAATGCGATAGCACAAATTCGCCGCCGCATCAACAATGAACCGTTGAGTTTTAAATTGCTTCCAGAACTGTTCACTCTTACCCAGTTGCAACATGTTTTTGAAGCCGTGATGGGTGAAGAAATCGATAAGCGCAACTTCCGTAAGCGTATCAAGGATATCGACTTCATAGAGAAGACCGAACTTATCGACAAGATATCCTCTAAAAGAGGAGCTGCTCTCTATCGCTTCAACAAGAAAGCATACGAACAAGATCCGTATTTCAACCTGAAGTAATAGAAAGCCATTAAGATAGAAAATTATTTGCAACTAAATATACAACAATTAATAAAAAGGACATAAAACTATGTTAGAAGAATTGAAAGAAAAAGTGTTCAAGGCTAATCTTGACCTTGTAAAACACAACCTTGTGCTCTTCACATGGGGAAATGTAAGTGGCATCGACCGAGAGAAAGGTCTCGTTGTCATCAAGCCATCAGGTGTAAGTTATGACAATATGAAAGCCAGCGACATGGTAGTAGTTGACTTGGAAACAGGCAAAGTAGTAGAAGGCGATCTGAATCCTTCATCTGATACCCCTACCCATCTGGTTCTCTACCGTGCTTTCCCAGAGTTGGGCGGTGTGGTACATACACATTCCACTTATGCTACAGCTTGGGCTCAGGCTGGCATGGATATTCCAAATATCGGTACTACACATGCAGACTATTTCCACGACTGCATCCCTTGCACTGAGGCCATGACCGAAGACATGATGGCTGAGTATGAGCATAATACAGGCGTAGTGATCGTTGACCGTTTCAAGAAGGACAATATCAACCCGGTTCATACTCCAGGTGTACTGGTGAAGAACCACGGTCCATTCACATGGGGTAAAGATGCAGACGAAGCTGTTTACCACGCAGTAGTAGCAGAGCAGGTAGCCAAGATGGCGTTCATCTCTTTCAGCGTGAACCCAAATACGACCATGAATCCGCTGCTCGTAGAGAAGCACTTCAGCCGCAAGCATGGCCCTAACGCCTACTACGGTCAGAAAAAGAAAAAGTAATTCCGAAGAAAGAAAAATTCTGAAGAAAGAAGAAAGATAATAATAAAAAACTAACAATATAAAAACAACAACAATCATGATTAAAGCATTTGAGAATTTAGAGGTTTGGTTTGTAACTGGTGCACAACTTCTTTACGGAGGTGAGACAGTTAAGATTGTAGATGGTCACTCAAAAGACATGGTAGATGGTCTCAACAACAGTGGCATCATCCCAATCAAGGTAGTTTACAAAGGCACAGCTAACTCTTCTGCAGAGGTAGAGGCTGTGATGAAGGCTGCCAACAACGACAACAAGTGTGTAGGTATCATCACATGGATGCACACCTTCTCTCCTGCCAAGATGTGGATCAAGGGCTTGCAGGCTCTCGAGAAACCACTCCTCCACTTCCATACACAATATAACGCAGAACTCCCTTGGGATTCTATCGATATGGACTTCATGAACCTCAACCAGTCTGCTCACGGCGATATCGAGTTCGGTCATATCTGCACTCGTATGCGCATTCCAAGAAAGGTAGTAGTAGGTTACTGGAAGAGCGAAGAGGCTCAGAAGCAGATTGCAACATGGGCTCGCGTAGCTGCAGGTGTTGCTGATGCTCACAACGTACGCTGCTTGATGTTCGGTATGAACATGAACAACGTAGCTGTAACAGATGGCGACCGCGTAGAGTTCGAGCAGCGCATGGGTTACCACGTAGATTACTACCCAGTATCTTCACTCATGGAGTACTACAAGAAGGTAACAGATGCTGAGGCAGATGCACTCGTTGAGGAGTACAAGAAGGAATACACCATCAAGATCGATGAGTCTGGTGAGGAAGTTTACTGGGAAAAGGTAAAGAATGCTGCTAAGGCAGAAATTGCTCTCCGTTGCGTATTGAAGGATGAGAATGCAGTAGCGTTCACCACCAACTTCGATGACCTCGGTGATGCAGATGTAAACGATCCTAACTTCTGCGGTTTCGACCAGATTCCAGGTTTGGCTTCACAGCGCCTGATGGCAGAGGGTTACGGTTTCGGTGCAGAGGGTGACTGGAAGACAGCTTGCCTCTACCGCACACTCTGGGTAATGAACCAAGGCTTGGAGAAGGGCTGCTCATTCCTTGAGGACTATACACTCAACTTTGCTGAAGACCGCACATCAAGCCTCCAGAGCCACATGCTCGAGGTTTGCCCATTGATCGCAACAGACAAGCCAAAGCTCGAGGTTCACTTCCTCGGCATCGGTATCCGCAAGCAGCAGACCGCTCGTCTCGTATTCACATCTAAGACTGGTAAGGGTGTGAAGGCAACTGTAGTTGACCTCGGCAACCGTTTCCGTCTCATCGCAAGTGAGGTAGAGTGCATCGAGCCAAAGGCAATGCCTAAACTCCCTGTAGCTTCAGCTCTCTGGGTTCCACAGCCAACCTTCGAGATTGGTGCAGGTGCTTGGATCCTCGCTGGCGGTACACACCACAGTGCATTCTCTTACGATATCACTGCTGAGTACTGGGAAGACTTCTGCGAGATCTTGGGTATTGAGTTCGTCAACATCGACAAGAACACAACTATCAGCAGCTTCAAGCAGCAACTCCGCAATAACGAGATTTACTACATGCTCAACAAAGCATTGAGATAATTTAAGTGAAGAGTGAAGAACGAAGAGTGAAGAATTCGAATGATTTTCAAGGCTTTACCCTTTGTTCTTTACATTAAAGAAAGAAAGAAAGAACAATGAGCGCAAAAACTATTATAGAATCAGGTAAATCCATCCTCGGTATCGAGTTTGGCTCTACCCGAATCAAGGCTGTCTTGATCGACACCGACAACAACCCTATCGCACAGGGTAGCTTTGAGTGGGAAAACCAATTGGTTGATGGTCTTTGGACTTACAGTATCGACACCATCTGGAAAGGCTTGCAAGATTGCTATGCTGACCTCCGCAAGAACGTAAAGGCTGAGTACGACTGCGAAATCGAGCAGTTGGCTGCCATCGGTATCTCTGCGATGATGCACGGCTACATGGCTTTTGGCAAGGATCAGAACATCCTCGTTCCTTTCCGTACCTGGCGCAATACCAACACTGCCAAGGCTGCAGCCGAGCTTTCAGAGCTCTTCCACTTCAACATCCCGTTGCGTTGGAGCATCTCTCACGTATATCAGGCTATCCTGAATGGTGAGGAGCACATCGATAAGATTGACTTCCTGACCACTCTCGCTGGTTATATCCACTGGCAGTTGACAGGCAAGAAGGTACTCGGCGTAGGCGATGCTTCAGGTATGCTCCCTATCGACTCAAACACCAATAACTACGATGCTGAGATGGTGGCTAAGTTCGATAAGCTCATCGAGCCAAAGAACTTGGGCTGGAAGATTCTCGACATTCTCCCAGAGGTATTGAATGCTGGCGAAGACGCTGGTGTTCTTACAGAAGAAGGTGCAAAGAAGCTCGATCCATCTGGCACTTTGAAGGCTGGTACTCCTCTCTGTCCTCCAGAGGGTGATGCTGGTACTGGTATGGTAGCTACCAATGCTGTTCGTCAGCGCACAGGTAATGTCAGTGCAGGTACATCTTCTTTCTCTATGATTGTATTGGAGAAAGCATTGAGCCAACCTTACGAAGTCATTGATATGGTGACTACTCCAGATGGTAGCCCTGTAGCAATGGTTCACTGCAACAACTGTACTTCAGACCTCAATGCATGGGTAAGTTTGTTCAAACAATATCAGGAGTTGCTTGGTGTTCCTGTAGATATGAACGAGGTATTCGGAAAGCTCTACAACCACGCTCTTGAGGGCGATGCTGATTGCGGTGGCTTGATTGCTTACAACTATATCTCTGGTGAGCCTGTAACAGGTCTTGCAGAAGGTCGCCCTATGTTCGTCCGCTCTGCCAACGACAAGTTCAACCTTGCCAACTTCATGCGTGCCAACCTCTACGCTTCAGTAGCAGTATTGAAGATTGGTAACGATGTTTTGTTCAAGGACGAGAAGGTGCAGGTGGACCGCATCACCGGTCATGGCGGTTTGTTCAAGACCAAGGGTGTAGGTCAGCGCATCCTCGCAGCAGCTATCAACTCCCCTATCTCTGTGATGGAGACAGCTGGTGAAGGTGGTGCATGGGGTATCGCACTGCTCGCAGGTTATCTCGTGAACAATGCAGAGAAGTTGAACCTTGCAGATTACCTCGACAAGAAGGTATTTGCTGGCAACACAGGTACAGAGATTGCTCCTACAGCCGAAGATGTAGCCGGTTTTGATAAATATATTGAAACCTATAAGGCTGGTCTTGCTATCGAAAAGGCAGCAGTTGAGAACAAGAAGTAACTAAATGATAAATACGTTTGTGGGGATTTTACCTCCACAAACGTATTATACTAAAAATCAACAACAATTAATAAGAACAATGATGAAGAAACTTTTCGCTACCACATTGCTTTCAACAGCAGTTGCATTCTCAGCTCAAGCTCAGGATGTTACAGGAACAATCCATGCCAACCAGGGAACACAGAAAATCAATAAGGAGATTTACGGCCAGTTTGCCGAGCATCTCGGAAGTTGTATCTATGGTGGACTTTGGGTAGGTCCTGATTCTAAGATTCCTAACACACAGGGTTACCGCAACGACGTGCTCCAAGCTCTCAAAGACCTGAAAGTGCCTGTATTAAGATGGCCTGGAGGATGCTTCGCTGACGAGTATCACTGGATGGATGGTATCGGTCCACGTGAGAACAGACCAAAGATGCAGAACAACAACTGGGGTGGAACTATTGAGGACAACTCTTTCGGTACACACGAGTTTCTGAATCTCTGCGAGATGTTGGGTTGCGAGCCTTACATCAGCGGAAACGTGGGTTCCGGCACTGTTGAAGAATTAGCAAAATGGGTGGAATATATGACCAGCGATGGCGATACTCCTATGGCAAAACTTCGCCGACAGAACGGCCGCGACAAGGCTTGGAAGGTAAAATACCTCGGTGTTGGTAACGAAAGTTGGGGCTGCGGTGGCAACATGCGTCCTGAGTATTATTCAGATCTCTTCCGCCGCTACTCTGT
>USJD01000198.1 GCA_900554835.1 uncultured Prevotella sp.
AGGTTCCCACCATGGTGATGAACAGGCGCAGGCACCATGCGTTCATCAGCAGCAGAAATATCTGGCCGCCGAACATCCGGCACCACGCCTTGAAGATGTTGGAGGTGGCCTGCGCCGCGCCCGTAGCAAAAGCCACCGGTGCCGTGAATACCAGAACGCCCAGGAGCACATAACGCTCCGCCGCCTCAAATAGCAGCTTGATATAGTTCCACGCCAAAATGAGCACGAGGATCAGGGCGATTAGAGCCACCGCGCCGTTGGCGCAGACCCCAAGGATGGTAAGTATGACCGAATTGAAGTCGGCAAAGTTCAGTGTGGGCAGTTCAGACGACATGATCCATGCGTAGGGTGTCCCGCCGATTTTCAGTATCAGCTCCACGATTTCATCTGCGAAATAGGCCAGCAGGATAAACAGCACGGAGCGGATCGTCAGCTTTACCGGGTCTTCTGCCTCTACGCCTGCTATAAGGCCGTAGTTCTTGAATAGCTGCCAGATCAGGTTCAGCAGGATCATGCCGATAGCCAGTGCCACGAAGATGTTGTACATCGTCTCTGCGGCGGGGAAATAGCGCAGGAAGGTGGTCATGTCGCAGCCCAGAGCCCCCAGCACAGAGGTGTTGATAAGGTCAAGACCGTACATGACCTGTTCCGCGATCCATTCTACAATGCCATCTAATATGCCCATAGCACCCCTCCTTTCTCAGCCGGGCAGCTTGGCGTTATCCGTTCCATCTGCCATCTGCGAAGAAGGGCGTCACATAGGACATGATGAAGCCCAGGCCGTTAAGGATCGCCCATGTGATGATGATACGCTTGAGCCATGCGCGGCTCTCGTCCACAGTGCGGCCGCTGCGGGAGAAGTTCATCATCAGCAGTGCCACCGACGCGGTGACAATGGCGGCAATGGTGGAGATAAGAAGAATCTGGTTATAGACATCCTTCATGATCTCATTGGCCTTCTCCCAGACGGTGGCGGCAAAGACAGGCTGGCAAAGCATTGCGGCCATGGTCACGCCCGCGAAGGCCGCGTATAGTGCCATGCCGGGGCTTGCCCTGTGGAGATGTGTCTTGGTCAGGTCATGTTTTTTCACTCGTGATACCTCCTGTGATAGAAAAGATGTGGAGGGGCTACTCTCTAAAAGTCGCACCTCTTGGACTGCCCAAATACCCGGAAACGAAATAACACCACCCCGTAGGATGGTGTTACTCGTATCGCCTTGGCATAGTTTTGAGCATACACAGTATAGCACACTTGGATTTACGCCGAAATCGCAAAACCGTGCCAATGTTGTGGCGGGAGAGTGCCATTGGAGCCACAAATAAGTATTTCCCATAAAGTGTTTCCCTTTGGTATTAAGAATACTCGAAAGAACTTTTTTGACTATTAATAATTGAATTGCTAATTGATAAAAAAGATGTGTATGGTATAATACAAACAGGAATCGCCATGCCGTAATCAGAAATACTGTTGAAATTGCACTTTTTAGTTGAACTGAGGAAAGAATATGGGTAATGATAATTCTGCATTAAAGGAAACTTTTATTTTATTGAAAGAGATTGCGCAAAGAATACTAGATATCTTCGGAACCATTCAAACTTGCCGCGACTTAATAATTCTGATAGTTCTCATGCTTTGCTTTATTGTAGCTGCGCTTTCATTTCGAAGGAGAATCAACAAATGTACTAAAGATCAAATTAAACGGTTCATAAGCGTAGGTAAATATGAACCCGACCTCTATATTGAGTTGAATAATAATTTAGAGAACCTTAGGTATTTCCTATTTTCAAGAAAATGGAAAGCACGAATTGTTCGTGAGTATAATAACCTGTTTTCTGGTTACGATGGGGTCAAACTGAAAAAGGCTTTGGGTAGGAACTTTCCGTATAGGATTTCTCGTTTCTCATCATTGAACCATATTTACCGATGCCTTAATGAGTTAAAGACACTTTTTTACTCAATTCGAGAAGAGCGCGAAGAGTATCGTCAGAGGTTAGGTGAGTACTTTTATATCGTGAGCAATCTTTCCTTTATATATATCGATAATATCGATCAAATGCTTAAACGCTGTGATATGATGAGAGAAAAGAGCGTTTTACTGATTGGAAGTGCGGGAAACGGTAAATCGACCTTACTGTGCAAGTTTTCAGAAGTCGCAGTAAAAAATCATGTGCCTGTTATGCTAATTAATGCAAGAGACATTAATAAGGACTGTACAGAATTTGTTCTAGATTCACTTCCCATCTTCTCTTTTTTGAAGAAGTTTTCACGATTGTATCTTCGGATTATTTCATTCGGTCTCTTTATTCAAAAAAAGCATTTTTACATTGTTATTGATGCTCTAAATGAAAACGACAATACCGATTATATTAAATCGATTGGTGCTATGTTAGACAGATTTGCTCGGTTTCATAGAATTCGCTTTGTTTTATCATGCAGAAGCGAATATTTTCAATCGAGATATAAAAAGTATTTTGAATCTTGTACTACTCAACCATATTGTTTTGATATAATGTCATCAATTTATAGTGATAGGGCAAAGATAAGGACATATCGTACATACTGTGACTATTTCAATTTTTCAGGCTATATATCAAAACTGGCTAGAGATCGACTTTTTAATTCTCTATTATTAATGAGAATTTTCTTCGAAGTAAATCGTAATCGTAGCGACACTTCTGTAGAATTACGCAACGCGGAATTATTCAATTGCTATCTCAAACAAATCAATTCAAAATATGACGAATTCAATTTTTCTCAGTTTGTAATGAATGTTGCTAAGACTATGGTATCTGAGTCTAGATACGACTGGATATCTATGGAAAGGCTGGGCATAAATAAATCGGAGCAAGTAAAGCTTTTCCAAATACTAGACAACAATCTGATTATTAGCCGGACATTACAGTCTGGCCAAGGTATAACAGAGAATGAAGAAGAAGTTGTTGCGTTTGTATTCGATGAGTTCAGAGACTTTTGCTTAGCAAAATACCTTTTGAAGGAATCTGAGTACTGTCATGATTGCAACTATACACTTTTCTTTGACACCACTAGCAAAATGTTTTTGGATAGGCAATCACCAGTCGAAGGTGTAGTCAAATATGGCTATTACTATTTTAAAAAGTATGGACATCACGAACTGAGCAATAAGATCCTTGAACAGTTTAGTGAAACCGATATTCAAGGAATTACAGAAAATAATTTGACGAGGGAAAGACAGGTACACGTTTTTTCCAATTTTGGCTTATCATTGATATTTATCGACGGAGGTGAATTAATAGATAGTGAAAGAGCTTTTTTGTCTAAATATATCGCCAAGTGCCCCGAGAACTATTGGAAAGTCTTTTGGTTTTTGCTTCATAATGAATATTTCAGTATTTACCCCCGTTTAGATCTGGGCATAAAACTCCTTCTTGAAAACGACTCTTTCTCTGAGCTCAGCAATACTATTAATTTCATTTTTAGGAAGCAGTTAGATTATGGATATCGTGGTCTAACGGAGAATAATGAAGTTAAAGACCTTTGTAAAAGGGTAGCTCAGATTAAAAGTAGAGACGGCTTATCTATAGAATTAAAACAATTTATGCTTTTGCTTTATACAATTGGGCCTTATGAACCTGAACTACAAGAATACAAGGAATACGCAATGGATGAAACTGTGATCAACTCGTTACTTGCACTGAGTAAATGTCCAGAATTAAAAGAGCTCTTAGCGCAGCATCAGGCAAGGTATAGTACGAAATAATGTTTTGCAAAAATGATATATCAAAAATAGATGAAGTGAGAGGACGATACATTTGATAATTGATGGTCAGAATTTTTTTATAAAAAAGCGTAGTACAACTTTGCGTGGTGCCTACAAGCATTTTGGCGTACGCAAAAAATCATACATGGGAAGCATAGTGGAGCGGATCTTCGACTTTTATTGTGGTGGTGCAGAAAACCTTTATTCAACATATCAAAGGTACTATAAAAAAGAATTCCCCTGTTTTAAGGCATTTTTACAGGGCCGCTTTAATTTATTCCCTAACGAAGCAACTGTGTTGGCGACTAAGCAGACATATTATAAGGACGTTAGGCTTCAACCGGAAAATAATGTCCGTAATCTATTAATGGATGATCCGGCTATCAGTTCTTCAGTAAAAAGTTTCCTAGATAGCGAAGGAGGGAAATAAAATGAAGATTAGAAGTGGCTTTGTGACAAATAGCTCTTCAACAAATTTTCTGATAATATCTAAAGAAGAGCTTACTGAAGAATATTTACTCAAAAAGTTGGGGTTTACCGATAGTTCACCGATTATTAATAGCGGCCGCTTGTTGGTATCAGAGCTTATGCGGGGAATAGAAAATGGTGTCCGCTGGTATGATATTCCTGAGATAAACTATGATGCTGTTTTAGATATTTTTGGTAGAGAGAGCGCAGAAAAATACCTCAAGCTTAACAAAAAGGGGTTCTTTGCTTACGTTGGTCATACCAACTCCGATGACGAATGTTTGGCCGCCTTTTTAACGATGGATCATTTTGAGATAGACAATCATGATTTTTACATGAATGGATTGAACTGCGTGTGGTAAAATGGTTTTTTACATAGATAAACAATATAATTTCATTGAATACTTTAATGAGAAAAATGGAACCCTGATACGGAGCAATATTCTTAAAGATGGGGTTGAGACAGAAAAGGTTCCCATAATGCGGTCTTTTCCGGAGTTAATCGATATCGGAATAATGGGCAGATGCCTTGCGGGACAGCAAGGCATCTGTCGTATGGCTGGTGTTGATTGCTATCAATGTGCCCCTAAAAAGCAGCGTTCAAATATGACACTGGAGGATTACAAGAGTATCATAGAGCAATGCACGGGCCGTACTTTTCAGGTAGCGCTAGGTGGTGCGGGTGATCCCAATAAGCATGAAAGTTTTGAGGATATATTAGTTACAACGGTGGCGAATAGAATCGTTCCCAATTTGACAACCAGCGGGTATAAAATGACCCCGACAGAGGTGTCTTTGATAAAAAAATACTGTGGCGCAGTTGCCGTGTCATATTATTCTCGGTTAGACCAAAATAATAAGGAAACAAATTATGTGACAATTAAGGCTATTGAGTCATTGCTATCGGCTGGCTGCGTGACAAATGTCCACTATGTACTGTCAAGAGAAAGCATCGACGAAGCAATAAAGCGTCTGGAATACGGCCTTTTCCCTAATGGAATTAACTCTGTCGTCTTTTTACTGTACAAGCCAGTAGGCCTTGCTCGGGACGATAAAGTGTTATCCATCTATGACCCTCGGTATATTGACTTCCTACGCATAGTTAGTAATGGCCATTTCCCGTTTAGCGTGGGAATGGATTCTTGCCAAGCACCTGCTCTGACTTCTTTTTCATCGGCAGTTGCAGCGCAAGCAATTGAGTTTTGTGATGCAGCAAGGTTTTCAATGTATATTGATTGCCAGTTGAGAGCATTCCCGTGCTCCTTTGGACATGATCATTCTCAATATGCAGTTAATCTCAAGAACGCAACGCTAAAAGACGCATGGAACTCGAAGCAGTTTCAATTGTTTCGAGAAAAACAGTGGCGTGATTGCAAGAATTGCACAAAAATAACGGAATGCAGGGGGTGTGCATTGGATTTGGGGGTAGCACTATGTGAAAGATGTTAAGATGCTTGATGCCAAACGGAGCATTAGCAAGAACCAGGTGATGGACTGGCTGCTTATGTTCGCGAGTGCTAACACCCAGGTGTGCATAACGTAAATCGTAGTCTTACATGTAGCCGGTGTATGGCCGGGGTAAATTGTGGTCAATTCTATCAGTCTCTATGAGCCATCTACCCTGAAATGTTTTTTTAAGCTGCTCCTAGAAATGTGTCACTTTTTTCTGTGAATATTGACGGAACATCGCAACATTTGTTTTATTTGCTCACATACTGAGATATAATTCATGGTTTCACCCCTCCGGCACAAATTTCTCCAGCAGTACCAGACTCTCCTTTGACGAATACCCCCACAGCACCGAACTTAGGGCATCAATCGCCATCTGACGCTTGCGGAAGTAGGTGCGGTAACTGATGTCGCGGATGTGCGGCTCCAGCTTTTCGATGATCTCCTGCGTGTTCGCCAACTGCTGCGGTGACAGATAGGTGTAGTACAGGAGCCAGTAATAGCTTTCACCGTACTTGTGCTTTGTCCGCAGCAGCTCCACAGAGGTGTCCAGCAGCTTCAGCATCTTGTAGCTGCGCTCGATGCAGCGGGCATGATCCTCAATCGCCG
>USJD01000199.1 GCA_900554835.1 uncultured Prevotella sp.
TGCCTCTGCTTTAGAAGCACGGGCGCTATTTTCGGATGCTCTCTGATTTGCAGCGGCTATTTGAGCATTTGCATTAGCAATACGGGCATCGGCGGCAGCTATCTCTGCCTCCAATGCTGATATTTTATCTTGTATATTCATATTCTTATTTTCGTTTGAACTGACGTTGACATTATCAATATCAAAGTTTATCATGGCTAAGACATTTTATTAAGCAATTCTGCCACAACAAACAAACTGTTGCTCTTTAACTCAATCTGCTCTCCGTCTGGAGATTTCAAAATCAAGGTCTCCACTTGCCAGGTTGTTGGCTTAGGAGTTTCATTCTTTATAGTAATAGGTATAAAAGCATCTTGCGGTTGCTCTTGTTTCTTTTCCTGTAAAGGATAAGTTTTCTTATACTGGATGAGCCAGTCATAATCAACCGCTTCATCTTTGCAATACCTACGCAAGCTACGACCCTTGCGGTTCTGGTTGTAGTCTTGCATCACCTTTTCAAAATATTCTTTGCTTTCCATTTTATGTGAATTTTAAAACGGTTGCAAAAATAGTATTTTTCATTCAAGCCACCTTACGCTGTATTGGTGGTTTACCCATAAAAATCCCTCCAACCCACCCGATTGAATTACTAGAGCAACTAACTTAGAATAGGTTCCAAAACATGATATATTTCAATCATTTTTTCCCAACACCATCCCAAAGCCTACCATGCTCCATTCAACCACACTGCTGCTTCGATTAAAGACCTACATGTAGCCTTGCAGCAGCGAAAGAGCTACAGAGGTCTTTTTAAGAATTTTAACATTTGTAATTTTTAAAAAGTTAAGAGGTATTTTTTAACGTCCAACACCCCATAGGACCTAGTATGAGTAATAAAGAAAGTTCTTTTTATAGTAAGCGGTCACTTTAGGTACGTTAAGCCATAAAATGAATGCTTTTTATTATCTTTTAAGAAAAAGTCATTTGAATTTATGTCCAAGAAGTAACTGCTGACAGCTGCCATCTTTGAGCGAGTAAGTCCACCAATTTGTCCTTTGCAGTTTTCTTGATTCTGCAGAACACATCGCAAAGATACTCCACTGGATCCAAATTGTGCTTGCGGATGTTGGCAAAGTGAGACATCAGGCGAGCAAAGCGCACACCAGCTTCTGGACTGCCAACAAAATAACTGTTATTACGATATTGACATAGATGAGTCTGAACTTGAGCCACCAGGCATGGTGGTTGTCGGATTGTTACCGTCATCTATACCCTTTAGCTTATTTATCTCATTTTGCTTTGCCGCCAAACGAGCGTTGAAATCAGAAGTCAACTTATCCAAGCTTTGAGCATATGTTTCCTTCAGTTGTTTCTCACGTGCCTCATATTCTGCACGAATACCTGCATATCAGTATTTACTCCTCAAAATTAAGCACTCCAAAGAAGGTAGTATAAGGAATTGTTATATCAATAAAGTCAAAAGACAATTTGCTTTCCGAAGTCTTTATCATATCATACACCTTCTTACATTCGACATCCGCTGTACCATAAAAGTTGATGTCAGGTTCTACATCAGCTTGCGCAAACATCTTGGTATCATTAGGTACTACGGCTCTTGGAGCAATGGTTGCACCGCGCTTTTTCTTCTCAGCATAAACCTCTGCTATCATCTTTCCTGCTCGTTGAGCATGATCAAAATTGAAGGGAACGATGAGCATATTTTTAAGAGGAAGTTCACTCACTTCCCCTCTCACACAATACTCTGCTATAGCAATGGTGCTGATCTTTATCACGAAATCATGCTCCAAGAAATATCTGAAATACCCAAAAGCATTTTCATGCAAAGGGTCTTCTTCATTCAACAAGCGAATGAAGAAACTGGTGTCCAACAGTACGCAATTCTGTTCCATCAGGCAAGCCCTCCTCTTATATTAGTCAACCATTCGTCAGCATTCACATCTTTCCACTTTGGAGTAGCCTTACGAATCAAGCCCTGCAGATAATCCTCATCGAACTTGGGGTGATAGTCCATCAATTCCACCAAGACCAAAGTTGACTTATCTATATCGCCTGTAAGAATATTCTTCTTAGCCCGAACTCGTACACCAAATTTTTTATAGAGTGGATTTCCCTGATAGCCTGCTAAATATTCCTTGTCTGTTCGTATTGTCAAGGAGCCTGCATCCTTTGTATCTAAATGAATGTTGGCTTTGTCCTTTCCACCTGCATCGGTCAATGTACCATAATAATAGCACTCAATATCCACCAAGATATTCTCACGGCGGACATAATGAGTAGTTGGAGTAATCTTAAAGATGTGTTGTGGCTTGTCAGAAGTGCCTATTTCTATGTCATAGTTATGGCGTAAGGCAAAAGATTGAAGATTTTCTATCGCTTGCGCACTAGCCACTTCCAGTTTATCAATATAACCATTCTCCTGCTCTATAACGCCAAGCATAGACGACACTAAGAGTACACTTTGCATGGAAGTTTTGAACACATTGAGTACAGATCCTTCCTTCAATTCAAAAGAAATTGTAGGGCGGTCTTTACGTTTCTTTCTGTCTGGATATAACAAATTTTCCACCTCATCGAGCAAGAATCGTATCTGCCCGATGTCAAAGTTGGCAGGAGAAAGGGGTTCGTCCCCATTCTTGCCAATTATTCTTAGTGAAATTTCATTCTTATCCATATCCATTGCAAATATAATATATTTTATGCAATAAAGAACTTTTAAGCGTATCTTTTTAGAATATTTTATATTTTGTAAGCGGCCACTTTAGGCACGTTAAGCCCTAAAGTGAATACTCTTTTATTATCTTTTAAGAAAAATCATTTGGTTTATGCCCAAACCGCAACTGTTGAAGGTTGCCATTTATGAGCCTGCAAATCCACCAACTTATCCTTTGCTGTGTTCTTGATTCTGCGGAGTAAGCATCCAACCCCTATGGCAATACACCTCCATCCCCAGTGTTTACTGGGGATACAGAGTATTTTAGGAATTTGAACTTTTTCGATTTTTAATCAGGTTTAACTAAAAGTACCTCTGTCATTAAGGCATAATCCCTTCTTCCAGCTACAATCATGTCAAAGAATCCCCTGAAGAAATCCAGCGGAGCCTTTGCCATTAGCTTGCAGGTTTCAACGAAAGTAAGGTAGGTCGCAGTGACTTTAGCACCCTGCTCGCTGCTAAATCCACCGAAGTTCTTTCGGAGATTTGTGAATGGACGGACTGCGCGTTCACAGCAGTTGTTGTCTATCAAGACGCTGCCTATCTTCGTATATGCCATCAGCTCTTCCCAATGCTTGGTCATATATGCCAAGGCTTGTTGTAACTTAGCTGAGAGCTTAATCTTTTTTTTCTCAAACTGTTTCAACAGTGCCGTCGCTTGCTGATAGATGTCGTGTAACACTGGTAGAGATTCATCACCTCGATGCTTGACTATCTCTTTTTCTGTGCGACCCAATACTTGATTCTCAACTTCGACCTTATATAATATACCGATCAAATCTATGAATGCCTGTGCCAAGGTATCCTTGTAGTCACGACTCGCTGAGACGAACAGTCTTCTAACGTGCGACCAGCAACATACATGAGTGCAGTCCTTCAACTTATTGAAGTAAAGGTAAGCCGCATAGGCATCGGTCATCAATGTACCCTTGAAGTCGCCAAGAAACTCTTTGATAACCTCTTGTCGCCTGCTACCATACAAATAATAACAAACCTTCGTGGTCAAATTGACTATGACCCACATATACCGTCGTCTGTAATGAACCTCGCCATTGGCTTCCGTCACCTTGGTGTCAACCCAAGACTCATCACAATAGATTGTGGTACCAGGTTTTAGAAGCCATGTTTTTATTGTTTCCAAGCAATTCTCCAAAAACTCTGCACCATGACGCAACCAATTGAAGATAGACATCTTTGACATCTTCATCTTCTCATTAATCATGCGGTACATCTCACGTCCGCTCGTTATCGCATACTGAAAGCGATTGACAACCAAGTCGGATACCATGGAACTTGTACCACTCGTATGAGGGACGACTGTAGGCATGTCATACTTCGACTCATCGACAAACTTGCAGGAGCGTTGCTCTACATCCTTATCCATAGGGATAAAGAAAGCGAACTCCTTACCATCCTTATCACGAACCCACACATAGCGGTAACGGTCTTGGCGAATCATGCTGATACGGTCAAACTGGTCCACAGGGCGAGTATAGCGCAAGAAGGTCAAACCCATTGCCTTGACCTTTTCCAAGTCACACTCATGAACCACACAAGTCTCAGCTTGCATGGTGTTATAGTGGTCTGGGCGCTTACTCAAATCTCCCTTGGGATTGGTTGCCTCCGAGGATTCACCAGACTCTTCGTCCGAAGATTCCTCAGACTCCTTAGACTGCTGACACCCATTATTTATATAGTCATCCTCAGCCTCATCCTTGGTTTTACCTTTGTCCCCAGACTTTGCGCCAGACTTCTTCTCGCTGTTCTTGCCATGTATCTTGCGGCGGCGAGCCTGTAGCTCGCCGTTGAGTTTATCCACTTGGGCTTGCAACTCTGCAATTCTCGCATCAGACTTCTGGGCTTTCGCCTCTGCCTCCTTTTGCTTTTCACCCAAGGTAACATTGGCATCCAAAAGCGTCTTGACTGTCTGAATGAGTTCCTTTATCTGGTCTTGATATTGCTTACGTTCCATATCTGTCATGTCAGTATCCACTGGCGATTGGTTCATCGCCAACAGATACTGAGCTTGCATTATCATGCGATCTATGTCTGTATGTATTTCTGCCATAATATGAAACGATTTGCTGATGCAAAAGTACCCATATTATAAGACATAACAAAATTCATAAATCTAATTTAACAATCTGATATTCAGTAATTTAGAGCATTAAACCGCATTTTGCATGATTAGTAATACCACCCTATGTGAGTCTTTTTTTAGTCCTGCACAGGCTGCCACACCAATGCTAAAACGCATCTTGTAACACCTCATAAATAACTGATACACAATAAATTAAATAAAACAAATAGTTAAAATCCCATACACTAAATTTAGTATATTTAACTGTAAGATGTATGTCATGCTACTTCTTGATAACATTTCATTTCTATCGGACCAATCTTCTTGATGACTGGGCACGACAGCATAGCCACAAGATATTTCCACTCCAGCACATATATAGGAGCAACGCCCTCAAACTCCAAGCGAACAAAGCTCATGTTCTTGTCGAACTTCTGAAAATACATTTGGCACTCATTGTGCTCATGTCGGATTATCTTGACTATCTTCTGATTTTTGGACGTAAAGACGTAGGCTGTACCATCATCAGGATCCTCTCCCAGTGAGCGAACAACACCACATAACTTGTCATAACCTCCACGCATATCCTGATAGTTGGGAATATACTTATATTTTACTGCACCATTTAAGCTAAACATAAGGCTTGAAGTTTGGAGATGAAACTTTGAAGACTAGAATAACTCAAATTATGATGCTCTATCTTCATACCATTGCTAAGTCCAATATTGACATACTTGACGACAACCGCATCCTCGACTGGAGATACACTTGCAGTTGATGTAACTTGTTTAGCATTTGCCTGATTCACGTTGGGGGCCTCAGGTGCCCCCTTGACCACGCACTCAACAACATTGGGAGACTGGTACTTTTTCTTGTACCACTTCTCAAATACATGGTAAGGTACTCCATTGGACTCAAAAAACTGATTTACCGAGATACCTGCTGGTACAGCTTCAACTGTGTAGCGCTGCCACAAGCTCTCAAGATCTTTGCTACTTACTGCCATATTATTCAAGTTTTAAATGAAACATGGCGCAAAAGTAACACTTATCTGTCAAACCGCCAAAATAGGGGTTGGATGCTTACACTTCATCATAGTGATCATCTATGATAATGGCACTATTGATACAGTCTTCCAATATTTTCATATCATTCTTAGTTTTGTTATCTAATACAGTTTTCCGTTATTATGCCTTCGGAAAGCATAGGGCAACAATAGCCTTATCTATTTGATACTTTTTTGCAGTATCAGGTAAATTTATTTCATTTGCATCCATTATTAAAAGTTTACCTTTCATGGCTTGCATTACCTCATGTGCAATATGAAGTCCTAATCCCATTCCTGTATTAAGCGGCTTACCTGTAATAAATGGGCGCAATGCTTGCTCGGGCGGCAATTTAAAGCCACACCCATTATCACAAACAACAATAGATATATAACCTTCTATTTCATCT
>USJD01000200.1 GCA_900554835.1 uncultured Prevotella sp.
AAGGGTAATGGTAGCAACCAATGCTTTCGGCATGGGAATAGACAAGTCAGATGTGAGAATGGTAATTCATATAGATTGTCCAGACTCACTGGAAGCCTATTTTCAAGAGGCGGGACGAGGCGGAAGAGACGGCGAAAAGGCTTATGCTGTGCTGCTCTACAACCAGAGTGATGAAAACAAACTCATGAAACGCATAGACGAAACCTTCCCAGACAAAGAATTCATCAAAGACGTATACGAGCATCTTGCTTACTTTTTCCAGGTGGCAGTTGGAAGCGGAATGGGACAGACTTTCATGTTCGAGATAGAGAAGTTCTGCTTCACCTACAAGTACTTCCCTACTCGCGTAGACTCGGCTCTGCGCATTCTGGAGCGCTCAGGCTATATCCACTACGAGGACAATCCTGACGGAAAAGCAAGAATCAGATTTAACATCAGCCGAAATGATCTCTATCTGCTAGAAAATGTTTCGGAGAAGGAAGAGTCTGTTATTACGGGGCTTCTGCGTAATTACGGCGGTCTGTTTACCGACTATGTTTACATTGATGAGTCGCTGATAGAGCGTGTAAGCGAACTAAACCGTCAACAGGTATACATGATTCTGAAAAATCTGAGTGCCCGCCACATCATCGACTTCATTCCCCGCCGCAAGACACCTTATATCAGCTACACGCGTCCTAGGGAAGATGGTTTCAGAGTTATCATCCCTGAGGAGGTATGGGAGGTACGCAAGGAGCAGTTTACCGCCCACATCAAGAGTATCATCAATTATGCCAAGAACGACACCATCTGCCGTTCGCGCCAGCTTCTGAGTTATTTTGGCGAAAAAACGAAAATGAAGGACGATTGCGGGATATGTGATGTCTGCATAGACCACAAAATACCCCAGAAGCAAACTATTATATCAGAAATTCTAGACTTGCTGAAAGACGGAAAGCCACATGACATTACAGAATTAAACCAACTGAAATATGATTCAGAAGATATGGCTGCAGTTCTTGAAGAAATGGTTGTGGAGAATATGATGAATGTTGAGGAAGATGAAATCCGGCTTGAACCGAAACCGGAAATGAAGACCTAATATCTTATAAGTCCTGAAGGAGTAAAAGCTTTTCAGAAGAGAGATGCTTTTGCCTTTTCAGGGCTTTTTGAATATGCCAGCATTGGGATTTCGCATACGCCAGCAGCGAGATTTGTATATGCCAGCAACTTATACCCCCATATAAACAGAAAAAAGGGAACGACACCTCTCGGGCCATTCCCTTTTCAACATTATGTACGAGAAAAAAATTAGTTATTCTCAGGGCGAAGTTTACGAACTGTAACACCAGCCTGCCACATTTCCTTGTTGCGCATAGCCTCGAGTTCAGCGTTCAACTTCTCACGGTAATCAGCCTGAGAGTTCTTGTCGATAGAAATCTGAGCCTCATTACCAGTCTTAACAGAGTAATACAACCACTCCATAACAGGCTTGATAGCCTCACGGAAACGAGGAGCCCAGTCAAGAGCACCACGCTGTGCAGTTGTAGAACAGTTAGCATACATCCAATCCATACCCTTCTCACCGAAGAGAGGGCCAAGGCTCTGAGTCAGCTCCTCAACAGTCTCGTTGAAAGCCTCAGATGGAGAGTGACCGTTCTCACGAAGTACATCGTACTGAGCCTCCAAGAGACCCTCGATAGCACCCATCAAAGAACCACGCTCACCAGTAAGGTCAGAAGTAGCCTCACGCTGGAATGTAGTTTTGAACAAATATCCTGCACCGATACCGATACCGAATGCAATAGTCTTTTCCTCTGCTTTACCAGATGCATCCTGATATACAGCGTAAGAGCAGTTCAAACCACGACCCTCGCAGAACATTGTGCGGAGAGAAGTACCAGAACCCTTAGGTGCAACCATGATAACATCAATATCCTTAGGTGGAACTACGCCTGTGCGATCGCTCCAGTTGATAGCGAAACCATGTGAATAATACAAAGTCTTACCTGCTGTGAGGTGTGCCTTAATTTTTGGCCAGCAAGCAATCTGACCGGCATCAGAAAGCAACATACAGATGATAGTACCCTTTTCTGCAGCTTCCTCGATAGAGAACAAAGTCTTACCAGGAACCCAACCATCCTTCAGACACTTCTCATAGGTTTTACCCTGACGCTGTCCAACGATGACATTGAAACCATTATCGCGAAGGTTACAAGCCTGACCAGGACCCTGAATACCATAACCGATAACTGCGATAGTTTCGTTCTTCAATACTTCACGTGCTTTCTCCAATGAAAATTCATGACTGGTGACAACAGTTTCCATTACGCCACCGAAATTCATTTCTGCCATAATTATTTTTGTTTTGTGCGGCTTGCCGTTGTGGAGCCGCGGGTTTAACTTGTCCATACGGATGCGAGCTAATTCTTATCCAAAGAATGCCTGTTTGATCCGTCCACCCCCTATCCAAGAGGGCGGCTCTGGGTTTATTTTCTTATCTGGGTGCAAAGGTAATAAATCAATATGAAACTACCAAATTTTTCTTTCACTTTTTTACAAATTTCGCTTTACTTCTTACAACTTCGACTTCTTTTGCGTCATTTTTGCAGATTTTTGTTATCTTTATGCAATATTCTCCTTCATTTACTTCCTCCTCGTAGAAATTGAGACGGTCGCCCTGATGACTCTCTGCCACGTAGGCTATTTCAAATCTCTGCAAAAAATGGGTCTTATAGTAATCCAAGTCGAATAAATCAAGAATATGTTCGATATATTTCACTGAATTGATATGTCCATTGACATCTACATCATTATAATAGGTGTCGATACTGCGCACAAACTTGGCATCGGCAGACATCTTGACACGAGAACTGGCTGCTATAGGACAGTCTTTCTCTTCCTCAATATACTCCTTGATAAGTCCATCATGGATGGAGAATATATCTACCGGCTGTCGGGTCTCAGTATCTATCATCGCCCACACACTCTTGCCATAGCCATATACCTTCTCCTCTTCTTCATCAGCAGCAGGCTTACCACATATCTTGAAATCACGGGCTGTAAAATACTTCATGGCATTCTCCACCCACGTCTCAACATAGAACTTGTCATACGACTTTGGCATCTCGGTCATCTCAATGGCCAAGCGACTAAGCACCCAGGTCTTATGTCGTGGCATGAGATAGTTCATACCATAACCACGGTCGTTGCTATGAAAATCGGCTGCATTCAACAAATGATTGCCCAAATGCCCCATAAACAGGTGACTGGAAAAGTCACAATGAAAAGGTTCCGAAAGGAACTCGTATCTTCCTACTTTACTTAATAATTCCATATCTTATACAAAAAAATGCCTTCTTGTTTTTAAATTCTTTGCAAATCTACAATTTTTTATTGAGAATGCCAAAGAAAAGACCGAGAATTTCTTCTGCTAACGGCGTTCATAAAAACAAACGAGCTACGACCGTAGGACAACTGCCTTACGATCGTAGCTCGTTTATCACTATATTTCCCTATCTCTGTTTATTCCTCTGCACTTTTCTTCAGATAATCTGAGATAGGCTCATCGAAACTTCTTGTGACTGCAATACGGCCTGAGCGGGTATATTGCAAGAGACAATCAAAACTGTTCAACTTATGGAACAAGTCCGCGATATCCTCTGTCAAACCAGCCAAGAGTACCGTACTGTAAGTTGGATTAACCTCCATCATACGCGCATCATGCTTACGGATCGTACGGGAAACCTCAGGGTTTTCCAGCAGAACAGGAGTTGAAATCTTGAAAAGAGCCACCTCATGGATGAAAATCTGATCATCCGAATAGTAATCACTCTTCACGACATCGATTTTCTTCTCTATCGCCTTGTTGATTTTCTCTATCTGCTCAGGATCACTCCATACCGTAATGGTATATTTGTGGATATTCTTGATGCTGCTGGCCGATACATTCAGACTCTCGATATTTACTTGTCTGCGGGTGAATACTGCGGTAATCTGATTCAGGATACCCGCAATGTTCTCTGAATAAACAAGCAATGTATATAATTTCTTGTCACTATTATTGTCCATCTTATTTTTCCTTTCTAAAATGTCTGTTACACTTTACTTTGTAAAATGCCGGTTACACCTTATTATATATATATGAATCGAGAACTTTAGTAATGAAGTTCCAACTGCATTTCTTCAACACTCTTGCCTGGCAAGGTCATCGGAACGATATCCTCATCTTCCTTGATGGCGCACTCCAGAAGGTAAGGACCCTTGGTAGCAATCATCTTCTCCACTTTCTCCTTCAGATCCTTGCGGTCGATGACTACATCATAAGGAATGCCGTAAGCCTTGGCTATTTCCTCATAACGAGGGTTCAGCATGTGGGTAAAGGAATGACGACCTTCAAACATCAGGTCTTGCCACTGACGTACATTGCCGAGATAATTGTTGTTCAGGAGAATCATCTTCACAGGTGCCTGCTGTTCCATGATCGTACCCAATTCCTGGATATTCATCTGGAAACCGCCATCACCGAAGAAACAGCAGATGGTTCTGTCTGGAGCACCAAAGGTAGCACCGATAGCAGCAGGAAGACCGAAGCCCATAGTTCCAAATCCACCACTGGTAACGATACTCAGTTTCTTGGTGAACTTGAAGTAGCGGCTACTGATCATCTGGTTCTGACCTACGTCGTTCACGAGAACAGCCTCATTATGGGTAGCTTCTGTCACCACATTGGTCACCTCGCCCATCAGCAGAGGACCCTCTGTAGGATGGATATCTTTTTCGATTACCTTCTCCTGCTCCTGCTGGCGATAAACCTCGAATGAATCTCTCCACTCACGGTGAACATTCTTATTCAGCAAACGGGTAATTGCCGGCAAAGTCTGCTTACAGTCACCTATCACAGCAACATCCGTCTTGATGACCTTGTCAATTTCAGCCTTGTCTATATCCAGATGGATGATTTTAGCCTGCTTAGCATATTTGGAAGGAACACCAGTAATACGGTCGCTGAAACGCATACCAATAGCTATCAGCACATCACACTCCTGAGTTTTCATGTTGGTAGCATACGAACCATGCATACCGAGCATACCCATATTCAACGGATGATTGCTTGGTAAAGCAGAAAGACCAAGCAGTGTACGACCTGCAGGAATATCAGCCTTCTCCAGGAATTCAATCAACTCATTGTGAGCACCGCCCAATTCCACACCATGACCTACCAGTGCAAATGGACGCTTGGCATTATTGATCAATTCCGCAGCCTCCTCTACAGCCTTGGCATCTATGGCAGGATAAGGATTGTAAGAGGTAACCTTCTCACATTTCACAGGTTCCCACTCACAAGTAGCAACCTGGGCATTCTTGGTAAAGTCGAGAACGACAGGACCTGGACGACCGCTGCGGGCAATATAGAAAGCACGGCTCACAGCCCAAGCCACATCCTCAGGACGACGAATCTGATAAGCCCATTTAGAGATAGGTTGGGTAACACCCACCAGGTCAACCTCCTGGAACGCATCCGTTCCCAAGGCGCCCACGCCTACCTGACCAGCAATAACCACGATAGGTGTAGAATCCATCATGGCATCAGCAATACCAGTCAAAGTATTTGTTGCTCCAGGACCACTGGTCACGAGTGTCACGCCCACTTCGCCACTGACTCGGGCATAGCCCTGTGCTGCATGAGCAGCAGCCTGCTCGTGACGTACCAAGATGTGATCAAACACCTTATTTTCTCCTCTCGTGTAACCATACAGTGAATCAAACACTGGCATGATGCTTCCTCCCGGATAACCGAAAATGGTTGTTACACCCTCAGCTTTCAGGGAGCGCATCAACGCTTCTGCTCCTGTTATTACTTCTTTTGCCATTATTATTATTTTTATTTCAAAGGAATGAGAAAATTCCACTCATCTATATGCAAGCAGAATATCCCATTACCTTTCTACTGAAGATTTCAAAAACTTTATATTTTCATCTTAATCGATGATTCTTACACCGCCCTTGTCTGCAGAACTTACACTCTGAGCGTATGCACGTAAGGCCTTGCTTACCACACGGTTACGCTTCAAAGGCTGCTGAGGACGGGCTGCCAATTCTTCATCAGACAACTTCACGTTGATAGAACGGCTTGGAATATCAATGACAATGATATCACCATCCTTGATCTTACCGATATTACCACCTGCAGCTGCTTCTGGAGAAATATGACCGATACT
>USJD01000201.1 GCA_900554835.1 uncultured Prevotella sp.
GCCCTCCATTTTGTTGTGTTTCTTTACTAAATCACCCCTAAAACAGCATTTTGGGCACTTGATTTGGGTATTTCTGCTTCATTTTTTCGCCATTTTCGAGGGTCTTGAATCGCAAAAATTGCCTCAAAAATAACTTTTTCCGTTAAAGAAAGCTTTAAATGTGGTATTATATGATAGTTTGCCAATCTCTGCTATAATAGTAAAAATACAGAACATTCCTAAAGATAACAAATCTTATTGACTTAATCTATATTAAGCCAATAATTGTAGTTATCACCCACAATATCAATTACTTACATAATAGTTGTTTTGGAAAATTGATTCGTCTGTTGACAGTTGAATTTGTTTTTTAATGGACAAATAGTAAATATGGTGCTGCTTACAAATCGAGACGAAATTATTATATTGTTATTAAGAAATCTCTATAAAAAGCGTGTTTTTCGGCTTATTCTTTCACTTATTAGCTCAAAACTACGGATTTTTTCACTAAAATCCCCTTATTTTGGTACTCTAAAATAATGTTTTTTAGAGCGAAATCGGTTATTCGCAACTATTCTGAAATGCTTTGCCAGACTTACAATGTAATATTCCGGTCATTTTCATTTTCAATTTTCTTCCTCTCACGCCACTATCCACGGCCACAACGAGTTTTCTGCCAAAGCCTGTCCTTGCTTCGACGTGAAGAAGGAGTTGGCTCCCTATTTTATCGTCTCATTTTCTTTCTGATCCATTGACTGAATGCCTCGTAAGCACTGATTTCCTCCTGGTGCTGTGGCTCAGCGAAGGTAAGTTGGTCACCGGATGAATCGCCATACTGGTCTGGGAAGATAATCATCAGATTGGCGCCCGAGAAGAAGCGGGTGATTTCCTCTGGCAGACGTTCCAGGGCTGTCTTGTAGGATACTGTTCCCTTGCGGGCAGTAATCACTACCAACATGTGGTCGTTGGAAATCTGGGCTGCCAACTGTGGCATTTCGTTCCAATGGTTCATCACGGCATAGTCGGCACGCACTTCATGATGGCGGTTCTGTATGTACTCGTTGATGAGCGCCAAGGTTTCGGTGCGACCATGAAACTGGATACGACAGTCGAGATTTCCTGCCATTCGGCTGAGGCGTTCAAGCCAGCGGTAAAAGCCTGGTTCAAACTCTGCTCGTGATGGCACGGCTACCTGGATTCTGCGTATTGTATTCAATGGTTGTATGACGCGAGCCATGATGATCTGTCGGTTCAAACCATTGAAGAGACTCTGATGGAATTCGCCCCAGAATTTCGGAGAACGCTCTGGATGCATGTGCATGCCGATGATAATCTCAGAACATTGGAACTCGTTGAAAGCATGCTTGATGCCATTGGCGATGTTGGCCGCAATACGCACTTGTGTCTGGGTCCTTACATCGGTAGCAGCAGCTAATTGGCTGCAATGGTCGAGCAGTTGTCTGCCCTGTTCCTGGTTGTATCGCATGTCCTTATCATCGTAAACCACGTTCAGACAAACCAGTCCCCGGTTCAGTTTCTGATTTCTCACTAAGAGTGCCAAATCCATCAGGTTATCGGCATATTCTGGGTATCTCACAGGGATGAGAATCTTCTCGTCATTGCCCTTCTTCTCGTCTTCAGCTTCCGGCAATTCCTTGTCTCGGAGGATAATCTTCCGGGACGACCAGTCGGTGAGGAGCGAGGAGATGATGCAGGTAAAGAGAATCATGATGACCACGCCATTGAGCATATCATCATTCACCAGATAAGTATTGGGACCGATGAGGATATTCATTCCGACCATGACCATGGCGATACTGCCGGCAGCGTGGGCTGAGGTGAGTCCAAACATCATGTGGCCTGAGGAAAGTGGAAGGCGGAAACCGAGGCATGCTGCATAGGCTGCTATGGCTTTGCCTAACGTTCCGAAAAAGACGATGCAGAAGATTACCCAGAGGATATGACCGCCCTGGAAGAGCAGGTTGACATTGATGAGCATACCTACTCCTATCAGGAAATAAGGGATGAAAAGGGCATTGCCGATGAACTCCAAGCGGTTCATGAGCGGAGATATGTGGGGAATGTATCTGTTGAGGATGAGTCCGGCAAAGAATGCTCCGAACACGCCCTCGATGCCTACTATCTGGGACAAGGCTGCACTCATGAAAAGCATCGCCATGACGAAGATGAACTGCATGACGGCATCACTGTAGCGGCGCAGAAACCAGCGGGTAAGACGGGGAATGAGGAATATCATAAAACCGCAATAGGCTGCAAACTTGGTGGCGAAGAATATCCAGAAGAGTACGCCGTCATGCTCACTAAACGAGGCGACGAGACCTGCTAAGATGACCAACGCTATCAGAAGCGAAAGCATACTGGACCCGACACTCAGCGTGACACTCGGTTTCTGCTGCAATCCGAATCTCGAAACGATCGGGTAGGCAATCAGCGTATTGGAAGCCATGATACAGCTGAGGAGGAGCGAGGCCTTGGTGGAGTAGTGGAGCAGGTTGATGCTCATGAGATAGGTCAGCGTAAACGGCACGAAGCAGGTAAGCAAGCCATAGATGAGTAGTCGCGACTTGTTTTTCTTCATACCTTCCATGTCCATCTCCAAGGCAGCGAGGAACATGATGTAGTAGAGGCCTACCCTTCCAAAGAGTTCAAAGGAGGAGTCTCGTTCCAGGATATTCAGTCCATACTTGCCGATAATGATTCCTGCCAACACCATGCCAATGATGTGTGGAATACGCAGTTTACCCATAATGATAGGGGCAAAGAGAACAATGAGCAGCACTACGAAGAAGATCAACGTAGGGTCGGTTATCGGGAAGTAATGCGTTAAGTTCAGCATAGGCATTCTATTTTTGATTTCGTTTGTAAGTGCAAAGATACGTTGTTTTTTTGAAATGACCATGCAAAAATGCGAAGAATTATTTTTCCAGTGGTATCTAATGGTATTATTTCTAAGTTTTCATAAAAAAATGAACGTATTGCAGCTTTTTCTGAAATTTTTGTTGTACTTTTGCAAGCGTATGGATTCATTATTTCTCTTTCAGTTCGCATGTTTTATATTCATGCTCGTCAATGCCTCCTTCGTGGCACTTTCTCATCTGCATGCAAGATGGGAGAACAAGCGGTATGAGCGTTCACGATGGATGATCGTTGTCGCCCTGATAGGATTGGCGATACAATATGTCATACAGATGGGGTTCGGCTTCCGTGCTATGCACGATCATTTAGGGGGGCGGTCATCAACATCCTCCTCTATACCCCCTGCTTCTCGCTCATCTCCATGGGAATCTACAACATAGAAACCACCCGTGCTAACCTCAGAAAGATGATACTGATGTGCAGTGGTATTTATGCTGCCATCATTGTGGTCTTTTGCGTGGGAACCAGTCTCCATCATAGCCTGTATATCAGAGAAGGGCTTTATATTATGCTGGCTCTGTTCTGCGTAAGTGTCATCTATTGCATATCCATGATTATCCGGGAGATGATGAGGCGCAGAAACATGTTGGAGACAATGGCTGCAACGGATATGTTGCCTTATGTGAGATATTCCCGAGCCAGTGTCATCATCCTCTGGCTCGCAGTTCTCGCTATGCCGGTTGCCATCTTTTCTACTACCTTGTTATATATAGTAGGTCCAGTCGTATTGTTTGCCCTGCTGTTCTTCAATCTTACGTTTATCGCCCTTGGCAGCAATTATATCCCTACAGAAGAACTCCTGGATAAAGAAGAAGAAAACAACGGCTCTGCGAGCGCAAAATATATGAGAAGTGGGGGGATCGTCTGGTTCTTGCAATAAAAATAAGGCTTCTGATGTAGGTACAGAATCCTTACAACATATTTCAGAGGAACGCAGAATCTTTATCCAAAACAGTCTTGACCAATGGTGTGTGGATTTAGGCTATAAGGATTGTAATGTGAACATGTTGACGCTTTCCCGTACGCTTTGTATATCAAAGAACGAATTGAGCCAGTTTTTTGACAAATGCTTACACACTAACTTTCGAATATGGCTCAGCGAGATACGTTTCAATGCAGCAAAGAAGATGATGCAGGACTATCCAGATTATAGCAACGACATCATTTCTGCTGAGTGTGGATTCTCTTGTCGCACTCATCTTTATCGCATCTTCAAGAACAAAGAAGGCTGTTCACCAACGGAGTGGAGAGTCTTACAAAACGACAAAAAGGTGTTGCATTCATAGGAATGCAACACCTTTTTGGTAGGAATGCGACACCTGAACAGGGGAATGCGACACCTTTTTTGGATGAAAAACACTATATTTGCCGAAAACAATCGGTGCAAGTTCAGGACGATGTGCCTCCGTATCACTTCTGGCTATGCAGCGACATAAACATTCAAGTAACAAATGGCATCGGGGGCTGCCAACAAAAAACTAAAGTGTATGAAAACTATTTAGTATTTACTGAATAATTTATCTGGCGATTTTTCATCATTGTCGTCGCTATGAGGGGCTACGTCTGCTACCCTCTGCCTGTGAACAGATAATAATTCAGCAGACCCTAATTAATTAAAACCATTATCATTATGAAAAGAACTTTACATCTAAATCTTGCACAAGCTATAAAGCTTATGTTGATCACCTTGATGTGTCTCCCAGTGTGGAGCACTGCAGTACAAGCACAGACAAAGGAAGCATACGCAGTCTTAGATGAGGCTACTGGCACACTCACCTTCAAGTGTGATGCTGCAAAGCCTGAAGGTGCTTATGACATTATAAACTATGGCTATTATCCAGGTTGGTACTTTAGTGCAGACAAAATCACTAAGATTGTGATAGAACCTTCTTTTGCAGATGCGAGACCTACCCAATGCAGACGTTGGTTTAGTGAATGTCGTGTAAAAGAAATTGAAGGAATAGAATATTTGAACACTTCGGAAGTAACTACGATGGATTATATGTTCAGTAACTGTACTTCTCTAATAAAACTCGATGTGTCAAAGTTTAATACAGAGAAGGTTACTACTTTTGAGAGTATGTTCAATAACTGCTCTTTCACCTCTATTGATGTATCTTCATTCAATACAGAGAAAGCAACTAATATGAGTAATATGTTCGATCTATGTAGAGAACTCACCTCTCTTGATGTCTCTAACTTCAATACATCAAATGTGACAAATATGACCGAGATGTTTGCCCGTTGTTGGAAACTCACCTCCCTTGACCTCTCTAATTTCAATACATTTAATGTAACGAAGATGAATGGTATGTTCAACGAGTGTAGCGCATTGGCTTCATTAGATGTATCTTCTTTTAAGACACCTAATGTGACAACTATGGCAACAATGTTTAATCGTTGTAGAGCACTTACCTCGCTTGACCTTTCTTCTTTCGATACAGAGAAAGTGGAGGAGATGCAATCTATGTTTTCTTTATGTGATAATCTCAAAACTATTTATGCGAGCGATAAGTTTGTTACCACAAATGTAACGGACAGCAGGGGTATGTTTGAATGGTGCGAAGCCTTGGAAGGAGCCATAAAATTTGACAAGAACAAGATAGAGAAAGAATGTGCGAACTACACAGATGGTTACTTCACATATAAGGAATTCACAAGCATCAAGCCACTGATAGACTCCGAAAACGAGAAGCCACAGTATTTCGACTTGCAGGGCAAGCGCCTCGATAAGATGCAGCGTGGCGTCAATATCGTTAAGATTGGTGATAAGGTTGTTAAGGTGGTGAAGTAAAGAAGCACAGACCAAAGACCAAAGCCCCCCTCTTATCCCCCTGTAAGGGGGAGGCTATATAGGGGCTGCTCGCTTAGGTTGTAGTTGAGAAAAGGATGGTAGGATTAACACTCTTGCCATCCTTTTTGCATGTAAGGTGCAAATGAGCACCAGTACTGCGACTGGAATTGCCAGTGACACCAACAATGATACCGGGAAACACTTATTTTATAAAGGAGTTCAATTCTAAGGTGTACGTTCCAAAAGCATTGCTCGACACCTACAAGACGACGGAGAGCTATTGGAATTTAATTCCTGCCGAAAACTTCTACCAGATAGAGGGGAACGTGCCAGAATCTGGCATATTGGCATCGGTGAAGCCAATAGAGAGTGTCGGCAAAGCTACCGTGAAAGCCATCTATACGCTAAACGGCACAAAAGTGAACTCTCTGCAACACGGAATAAACATCGTGAAAATGAGCGACGGCA
>USJD01000202.1 GCA_900554835.1 uncultured Prevotella sp.
CTATGACCAAGGCTACTATCCAGAATGAGGGTACATTGCTTCCATTCCTCGTAGAGAAGATGAAGAGTCTGGGTACTGCTGCATGTCCTCCTTACCACATCGCATTCGTAATCGGTGGTACTTCTGCTGAGAAGAACCTCCTTACCGTGAAGTTGGCTTCTATCAAGTATTACGATGAGTTACCTACTACAGGCGATGAGACAGGTCGTGCCTTCCGTGATATTGACTTGGAGAACAAACTCCTCGAAGAGGCTCACAAGATTGGCTTGGGTGCACAGTTTGGTGGCAAGTACCTGGCTCACGACATCCGCGTAGTTCGCCTCCCACGTCATGGTGCCAGCTGCCCTATCGGTATGGGTGTAAGCTGCTCTGCCGACCGCAACATCAAGGCTAAGATTAACAAGGACGGTATCTGGTTGGAGAAGATGGATGAGAACCCAACAGAGTTGATTCCTGAAGAGCTTCGCAAGCCAGGCGAGGGTGCAAAGGGTATTGAAATCGACCTCGACAAGGGTATTGATTCAGTTCGCGCTGAGTTGAGCAAGTATCCAGTAAGTACACGTGTCAACTTGAAGGGTACTATCATCGTGGCTCGCGATATTGCTCATGCTAAACTCAAGGCTCGTCTGGATGCAGGTGAGGAAATGCCAGAGTACTTCAAGAACCACCCTATCCTCTATGCTGGTCCAGCCAAGACTCCAGAGGGTTATCCATGTGGCTCTATGGGACCTACCACAGCCAACCGTATGGACCCATACGTAGATGAGTTCCAGGATCATGGTGCAAGTTTGGTCATGATTGCCAAGGGTAACCGTGGTGATATCGTAACAGAGGCTTGCAAGAAGCACGGTGGTTTCTACCTCGGTACTATCGGTGGTGTAGCTGCCGTTCTCTCTCAGAGTTCTATCAAGAGCATCGAGTGCGTAGAGTACCCTGAGCTCGGTATGGAGGCTATCTGGAAGATTACCGTAGAAGACTTCCCTGCATTCATTCTCGTAGATGACAAGGGCAACGACTTCTTCAAGCAGTTGAAGCCTTGGACTCCTTGCAAGGAATGCCAGAAATAAAAACATATAAATCCAATAAATCCCTCTTGACTTTCTCATGATTTAGAGAAATCCAAGAGGGATTTTTTATTTTCAGCGATTCAAGACTTTTTCATTTTTAGAGAAACTGTACAGACAACCAGAAAAGTCATACTGATAAATCAGAAGAACATACTCATGATTCAGGCAGCGAGCATCCAATAAATTTATTGACCTTTCTGAAAGAACTGGGAATAAATATGGTAATAGATTTCTATCCATCCATTCTCCACCAGGTGATGCAGTTTCTTTGCCAACTTAGGATATGCATCTATCAAAGCAACAAGATCAGGATTATACTTTGTTCCTGCTCCTTCCCGCAACTCCGGCATGACAACCTCGAATGTCTTTCCAATACGATAATTACGTCCCACGCACTCAGTAGCAGCCTGCAGACAATCGCTGAGCGTCACAATATCTATCAGGAAGCGAAGCGGCGACTTCGTATTATCGAAATCAGCCGGATATCCGCCCTTACCATTATACCACTTATGATGCCCCACCGTCGTATCATGGAAATTCTCCCAACCAGGAACGGCATTCAGAAATATATCTCCCAAACGAGGATGTAATCGGATAATGGCAAATTCATCATCCGTCAATGGCAAATACTCATTGTTGACTACCGACACGATGGCATTCTTTCCGACATCATGAAGCATTCCTGCTTCGTATATAAACGAACGCAAAGTTCGTTTATGTTTCAGCACTTCCTCTGTAGTTTTATATCCGAATACCCCTTTAAGAAGTTCCGGCTTATGTTTCAACACCCCATTCAGCAGCACCTTCGCTATTTTAGCCACGTGCATAGAATGAGCAAAGGTGGTTACCTGAGTAGATACATTCAGACCACTCACAAACCGGAACATCTCTTTATAACTGAGATATTTCACCAACAGCCTATGTGTCGATAAAAGAAAGAGTTCACGTACGAAATCCGTATTTCCCTGAAAATCCTTACGTTTACTTAAAGCCGTCACCATATCTTCAGACAGTTTCCGTATCGTCTTTTTCTTTTGCGAAACAGGCACATCGGCTTCATCATTGATAATCAGGAAAACATATAGAGACATCAGATAATCACGGATCAATCTGTCATTCATCGGCAGTTCCCTATATTTGCGCCACAGTTCATGATAATGATTCTTACATCTCAACCACGCTTCCTGGGAAGATATCTGCTTCGCCTTCATCTGCAAAAATACTGTACGGACAAAAGACAGATTACTCAACTCTGCTTTTTGCAGATTTCTGGAAATCACCACCTGAGTCAAAGAATCACGAACATGGCTGTCTATAATAGTAGGAGTATAATAGTAAACATTGCATAGAAAAGCCTCATCTTTTGTTTTCTGTAATTCCTGCAAGTCTGTCTTCTGTTCTGGAAAGACAATTTCATTCAAGTCCTCCCTTTTCAGGAAATCATCCAGTCTCCTATGATGTTCCTCAAAATCCTGAATCGTTTCCAACCCAAAGACAAGCCAAAGTGTGGAAGGCATAAACTCCAAAGCACCAGCCAAGGCAAAGTCATAATGAGGATAACGCTTGGCATCTTCTGACAGAATCGCCTTGCCTGCCTGATAAGCCTTTTTCAGATATCTGATATCTCCTCCCAAGTTCCACATCTGCTCATAACTGTAGAGACGCCACAGATTGAATACGTTCGTGTATTTTACGCTATCAGGCAGATAACCACCACCCTTTTCAAGAATGTCACTCATTCTGGCCAACAGAAAAGGATCATATAAGTTCTTGCGAACATACTCTTGCTCTATGGAATGACAAAAATCAAGATAGTTTTCTTCCGGAATAGAATCCCCATGTCTGCTAAGAAATTCCTTCATTCCTCGCATGATTTCCTGATTGGTAGCATAGATCTGATGATTTTTGATGGCACGACGACGGAAATAATTAACCCATTTATCGTGCTCTTTGATCAGGAAAATACTGTCATTATAACGGTTATAAGCCTTCCGGTTTTTGGCAAGAATATCAAAACAAAGTTTAAAGTCTATCGTGTCTAAAGGGGCATCATCCAGTTCTTCGGCTGTTTTATCAACCGAGGCTTTAACAGAATCAGTGGATGGATGACCAGCCAAGGCATTAGCCTCCTGTATTTCATCTGGAATACTTTGCTTATGAGAAATCAGTTTACCTGGAGTGATTCCTTGCACACTGGTAAAGAATGAAGAAACGAGCAGAATAAAGAAAAGGAAAAGCAGTTGAAATGACAGGTGACCAGATACTCTCTTGCCACCATCGTTCAGTATATTATAAAAAAATGCTCTCAAAACCTATACAATATATTTTTAATGTGGCAAAGATACAATCTTTTTTCAATTAAAACAAATATTGCAAAGAATATTTCAAAAAAAAGCCACAATTCATATAAAACGAATTGCAGCTTTTCACATTAACTAAATATCAACTATAATTGATGAAACAAAACTTATTACTTTCTGCTTACTTATTACTTGGTAAATTCTTCTGGTATCGCTGGCATCGCTCCATTCTGAGTACAAACGTAAGCACTTACCTTTACGGCAAGTTCGTGAGCCTCAGCAATACTCTTTCCCTTCAGTATGCTGGCACAGAAAGTACCTGTAAAGCTATCACCGGCACCTACTGTATCTGCCACCTCTACCTTAGGAGTCTCCTGGAAAGACTTCACACCCGGAGCAAAGACATAACTGCCGTTGACACCACAGGTCAACACGAGCATATCGAGATTGTACTTACCGAGAATCAGCCAGCACTTGTTTTCTATATCCAAGCCCGGATAACCGAAGAGGCGACCGATGGTAATCAACTCCTCATCATTTATCTTCAATACATTGCAACGCTTCAAACTCTCGGTAATCACTTCTGGCGTATAGAAGTTCTGACGAAGGTTGATGTCGAAAATCTTCAGACAGTCAGCTGGAGTATGATCAAGGAACTGATAGATGCTCTTGCGGCTTATCTCATTGCGCTGAGCCAAAGAACCCCAGCAAACCGCACCTGCATTGACTGCAATCTCCTTGATATCATCGGTAAATGGAATATTATCCCAAGCCACACCCTGTTTGATATCGTAAGTAGGAACGCCCTCCTTATCAAGCTGCACCTGGACAGTACCTGTAGGATATTCCACCTCAGGCATCACATATTTCAACTTCTTCTCATCAAGTATGCGAAGAGCTGTTTCACCCAAGGCATCCTTACCCACCGCACTCACGGCCACAGAATGCAAACCATGCTGACCTGCGTGGTAAGCGAAGTTGGCAGGAGCACCGCCAAGTTGAGAACCAGAAGGGAGAACATCAAACAAGATTTCACCCAAACCTACTATATATTTCTTATCTAAATCCTTTGTCTCCATAATTACACCTTATTATATATATACTAAATTCTATATATGCTAAAAACGATAGTGAATAATAATTATTGTATTTATCTGATTTGTATTTACAATGAATCAGTATTGTATCTCTAACTAAGAAAAGAAGTTTTTCTCCTTAGGAGAAAGTTGTGTTCGACGTCGTTGAATACACGTTCAACGTCTTTGAATGTCGGTTCAGCGTCTTTGAACGCACGTTCAACGACGCTGAACGAAACTTTCTATAGGGATGAAAGAACATTTATGCCAGCCTACGGATATAAGTGAAGAGATAAGCTACACCCACTGCCATGACAGCCACAGCACCTACCTGACCGAAAGCATCACTGGCAAAACCCATAAGCAATGGGAAGACGGTTCCACCGAAGAGACCCATAATCATCAATCCACTCACCTCATTCTTCTTCTCTGGCAAAGCAAGCAGAGCCTGAGAGAAAATCATGGAGAAGACATTAGAGTTACCATATCCCACCAGGGCGATGGCGATATAAAGCATTGTCTTGCTCTCGCCTACCCACATACCTACCATACTCAGAGCCATCATTACAACGCTGATAATAAAGAACGTGCGAGTTCTCATCATGCGGAGGAAAGCTGTACCGGTGAAACATCCGATGGTACGGAAGATGAAGTAGAGCGATGTGGCAAAAGCTGCATCATTCAAACTCCAGCCCAAACGCTCCATCAAGATCTTAGGAGCTGTGGTGTTGGTACCTACATCGATGCCCACATGGCACATGATACCGATGAAGGAAAGCAACACGATAGGTTTGCCAAGCAACTTGAAACACTCACCAAAGCCAGAAGCCTTGCCTTCATTCTTTTCTTCCTCAATAGGAGTACCTGCCAGGAAGAATGTGGCTGTTATTCCGATAATCATATAGATTGGGAAAAGAACTCGCCAACCCAAACCGAAGGATGGAATGCTTGCCATAGCACCCCACATAGCGATGTATGGTGCAAGGAAAGAAGCGATGGCCTTGACAAACTGACCAAAGGTCAAAGTGGAAGCCAGATTCTTACCCGTTGTCACTACAGAAACCAGCGGATTCAAGGAGGTCTGCATCAAGGCATTTCCTATACCCAACAAAGAGAATGAAACGAGCATCACTCCGAAACTCTCACCGAAGATAGGCAAGAGAAGAGAAATGACGGTAACGAGCAAAGACAGGAGTACTGTCTTCTTTCTACCTATCTTATTCATCAGGATTCCTGTTGGAACCGAGAATATCAAAAACCAGAAGAATACTAAAGATGGGAACAGATTGGCTGTTGCATCATTAAGATTCAGGCCTTCCTTTACGTAGTTGGAGGCAATACCTACCAGATCTACAAATCCCATGGCGAAGAAACAGAGCATCACTGGGATGATTGTCAGTTTTGATGATTTATTCATAATTGTTAGTGTTATTGTTTCTTGTTTTCTGCTGCAAAGGTAGCGACAAACGGTATCTTCTATAATAAAATATCGTTCATCGACTACCATATTTGTTGCATTGTTACATCAGTAACACACTAAGAAACAATAGTGATTACAAACCAAGCTTATGAAGCTTCATGTTCTTGAACTCTGCCTTGCCACCCTGAGTGTAGAGTTTTACATTCTCGTATGGAGCTACAGGGAACACGAGGTTGGTCATGGCGATGCGACCGCCATCAACG
>USJD01000203.1 GCA_900554835.1 uncultured Prevotella sp.
GCAAATTCACCTTTAACCAATGGCTTGGGTGCATTAATACCTAACATCATAATCAAGTCTCCTTTATTATAGTTCATATTTTCAAATTATAATTAAATATTGTTATATTATCGTCTTGCTGGTTGACTATTTTAATTGATTTTACTATCTTTGTCAACCAACGGAACAAATGATTAATTATGGAACTAAAAGATATATTTTCTAAGCGACTGCGCAACGCACGTTTGATGCGAGGCTTGTCCATGCAACAACTCTGTGTGATGATGAATGATATTGTCACCAAACAATCTGTGTCCAAATACGAACGAGGCGAGAGTATGCCAGACAGTACCATTCTCATCGCATTATGCAAAGCCCTAAACATTTCCCCCGACTATCTGTTTCGTGAAAATCGTTCAGCTCTCAATAATGTCCATTACCGCAAACTAACTCGCCTGAGTGCTAAGGAAGAGAAATCCATCAATCTCATGGTGGAAGATACCATTGAACGCATCAATGAAATAGAAGACATTTGTGGCATCGAAAGACATTATGATGTTTGCTCCTTTACTTGCCAAGTTCAGTCTTTAAATGATGTTTTCTGCGCAGCAACAAAGCTACGCACCGATTGGAATATTGGCAATGCCGCCATTACAAACGTCATCAACATCTTAGAGACCAATGGTATCATTGTGGTAGAAGTAGAAGCTTCTGACGCTTTCTCTGGTCTCAATGGCACATTGGAAAATGGAACTCCTGTCATTGTCATTAACAAACAGATGAGCACCGAGCGTAAGCGTTTCACTGCGCTTCATGAATTAGGTCATGCATTGCTTCATTTTCCAGAAGACATGGATGAAAAGATGGAAGAACAATACTGCAATATTTTTGCCAATGAAGTTTTGATGCCAAGACAAACTTTTCTTCAGTCTATTGGCGAAAAACGCCACGACATAGCATTAGTAGAGTTGAAGAACCTTCAATCTGAATTTGGAATATCCGTTGATGCCTTGATGTATAAGGCGAGATACCTTGATGTCATATCAGAAAATCGCTATACAACCTATTGGAAGAAGAAAAATTTCGATTCCAATTTCAAATCACAGGTAGAGAAGAGTATCATTGATGACGAACACAGCATCAGATTCGAGAACCTTATCTATCGTGCCCTGTCAAGTGGCTTGATTACAGAATCCAAGGCTGCCATCTTACTCAACAAAACGACAGAGGAAGTATTACATAATTTCGTTCTTGCCTAATGGAAATAGTAATCAGCGATACCAATATATTCATAGATTCTCTTTGAGAATGCCATGATAACAGACATAGAAAGTGCAACCTTTGAAATTTAAGCATTATGATACAGAACAAATTATTCCGTGATTGTCTCGCTGCAATAATGCATCAACTAAAAAGATACAGCATGCAACATTTTGAAGCCAAAAATGCCTACAAATATCATATAAATATTGCAAACCATTCATTAATTAGTCTTAAATAAATAAAAATCAATGGGATAAATTTGTTTAAGAAAAAAAATACCCGTAACTTTGCAGAAGCTCATTAACCAAGTTGTTAAAGGAGTTACGAGGTCGTATAGCATTGCTATACGACCTTTGCTTTAATCATTTATCCCTTGCATTATATTTTTTATAAGTTCATCAGGTGTTAAAACTCTTCCTGATAGCCTTAACCATTTTTCATATTCCTTTGCTTTCTTCCTCACTTGATGAGGATAATCGGCATAAAAAGCAGTCCATAACAGCACAAAGGTCTTTCTAACATCTAAGACAACAAAATAGTTGTCGCCATCATCTACCTCCAGCCAAATGCATACACGATGCTTTCCGCTTCTAGTTTGCTCCCAGCATTTCACCTCACCCTTCTGAGGTAAAATTTCAACAGCAGGCTTTGCCCATGGCATTCTTTCACATCTTCGGAAATCAGGAACTCTTTCATTTTCCACATTTCCCTTATGTGTCATGTGATAAAAAGTATAGGCCCTATCTTGAAACTCAGGGTGCACTTTCATTTGCAAAGGCCAACTTCCGAAATACGCTTTACGTTTTATAAAATCTTTCTCAAATACAGAATATACAGCATCTATATAAGTAGAATAATTTCCGCCATAATCAGACAGGAACAATTTGTCGGGCACATCATTGATACTTACAGCCATATTACACCTGCCTTCCCTTCCACACAAAGATATTAACCTTATCCTCTTTCACCAATGTTGACTTCAGCAGAGAATATTTTGAACGCCGTTTCATTTGTTCCACAAGTTCTAACTTTGCAGCACTAGTTTTTAAACCTCTATGCGCATAAGCTACGGCACCTATCAAGAAATCAGCAAGTTCTATGAGTTCTACCTCATGAGATCGAACTTGTTGTATCTTCCGAATCATTTTTTTATTATAGTCATAAGCATTGTTAGCTAGTACATCCTTCAGCTTTTCCACCTTTCTTCCACCATTAGTATCTTTTATGTCTAGATAAATACAATACTCATTCGATGGAGTCAAGATTGTCTTTAACAAGTCAAAGTACATTTTATAATAAAACTGGTCATGTGTTTGCCCATATTGCTCATGATGCAGAACGGATTTGTCTGGTACAACCAACACCCTAAAATGCAAATCAGAATTATCGAAGAAAAAATCCATTACTTCTTGATAATATGCCAATTTGGCTTGAGAGACAGCATTCCACTTTAGTTCACAAGTAGGTTTAAGTCCATACTTCACCTTTATGGCACGAAGTCTCTTAAAGATAGCATCTTTCTTTTGCTCTTCACACCACACACAACCTAAAAGCATCGGCTTAATCCCATCATGCTCTAAATGGCAGCTCTCATCACAATAAATATTTATTTTTGCCATGGCTATTAAATTTTAGATCTACAAAATTACCTATTAATTTTGAAAACGCCAAAATTCTTGGCTATATTTAACGATAATAAAAAGATAATCTATTCCACCTGATACACAGATGCCGAACAAAAGGCAGAGTTCGATTTGTCTTTCGGTATAGCCGAGCGCATTAGTGAGATTCTGAAAGCCAAAGGACTCACCCAAAAGGATTTCGCCCGATTACTCAACAAGCGAGACTCTGATCAGCATAGCCATTGATTGGGCTATGCCAATAACCATATTCTAAAACACCAAGAAATTCACAATAAATCTACAACTTATCATCAAATCCCCCGAATATAAACTGTAAACTATTGACTATTGTCCCCAGGCGGTCCCAGCCCGCACAACCTGGCGAGGGCTCTGATGCCCCGCCAACCTTAGAGCGAAGCGGTTCAGAGCGACGGGGAGGAGCGGTTACATCCCTTGTCCCCTGAGGGGAAAGGTTGTGCAAATGAGTGCAAAGCCAAGCTTGCTTGAACTTTGCCGAGTGCAGCCAACCTTCTCAAAGAGAAAAAGGGCTTGGGAAAAGAGGTGGAGCCTTCTTTAATGGTAAAGAAGGACGGGTTGATTTTAGAAAACCTTCTTATACCACTCCACCATAACCTTAGCCTTTTCCTCCCAGGAAAGCTCCTTTTGTCTTTCCTTGCAATTCTCAGAAAGGAGCCTCAGCAAAGACCTATCCTTTTCAAGCTCATTGAGGAGTTTGGCGAAATCACGAGCAGACTGGCTCGGAGAAGAAAGAGGCACCTTCCTACCTACCTTATCATCAATGACGGCAGACATACCACAGGCATCAAAACAAAGGACAGGTAAGCGATTGCTAACAGCCTCCAGCACAACAGTAGAAGTATCTTCACTCACACTGGTGAAGAAGAAAAACTGAGCCTTTCGCATCGCATTCATCACGACATCATTCGATTGATTACCATGCCATACCACTTTACCAGTAATACCCAAAGAGTCAGCAAATGATTTAGCAGCAGCTACCTGATCATCAGAACCACCACCATATACATCCAATACAATATGAGGATTACCTGTCATGGCAATTGCCTGCAAAGCAAGAGGCAACTGCTTTCTAAAGTCAAACTTGCCAACCCACATCACATGAAACTCCGGATTGTCAAATCGCTCTGTAGGAATATCCTCAGATAAGAAACAGCCAGTCTCAGGAATGATAACAGACTCCAAACCCTTATACTTCTTGATGGCACGATAAGAGTCAGGGATGGAACTAACCAGAACTTTAGCAGTTTTGAAAGCCTCACCTACCCTTTTATCATGCTTCAGTTGCCAGATATTCAGGAAGTTCTTCAAGCGGTTGAATACTTTCATTTTCAAGCCAGCACCCTGCAGGTAAGCCGTAGGGAACTGTTTCAGACCACCGATAGGCCCCCACACAAACGGCACACCATTCTCTTGCGACAGTTTCCAGAGATAGCCTGGTTCACGGAATCCAATCATGTTGAGCTGATGCAGCACATCAATCTTCTCCTCCTTACAGATATCCTTAGCCAAGAGATACGTCTTCCACTGCCATTCCCGATAATACTTATAGAAACGCCAGTCACCCTGGTTCCAGCACATCTTTCTTATTTCCTCCGATACCGGATTATAATAGAAGTGCATGTTCTTCCCCTGTTCCAAGGTAGGCACCACCTCCTCTATTTTGTCCCGAAACTCCCCTTCGGTAATAATATACAGTTCACAGAACTTGGCAAGATTGCTCACCCAGTTCCATGCCATTCCTGGCTCACTTCCCATACCAGGAGAGCAAGCGTATGCATTAATTAATATCTTCATAAATCAGATTTTTCAAAATCTACCATTTACACCCACACAGTTTATGATAAACACACCATATTATATAAGCAGCAGCAAGAGATTCCAGATATATCCATGCCAAATCAGCAAATGGATTTCTGAAGTGAAAACCATAGTTGATAAAAAACAAGTGGATGAACCACATGTTCATAGACATTTTACCTAAGAAATCAAATCCACGCTTCACCTTATCAGATAAATATCCCTGAATATCAATCAGAAACATAATCATAGCAATGATCAGACCTATATTCAAGATATTCCATCCCAAAACAAAACGGGCAACCAGTAAAGCTGCCACCAAGAGCAATCTACACCATATCCGCTTCTCAGCCAAGAAATCAAACAGAGAGAATTTACGGGCAATCATACCCGAATAAAGCAGAGGGAAATAATGCAGCACATAATGCCCGGCTTCAGAATAATATCTGAGAAACTTAGCCAAAGGTTGGAAGCAGACTACAGAAACAATCAGCAAAGGAATCCATACCTTATTATATTGCAGACTTTTGGCAAATAGTGGAAAACAGATAACGTAAATCACGTAGGTCTGCATAAACCACCAATTCCCATTCATATTCCTTGTCAGCAACATCGCATCCGTCACTACCTGAAACCATTTCACTTCATGGATAATCAATAAGAAAGGCGCTACCAGGATGACAATCAACCAAAAGGGCAACAACACCTTCTTCAGTCTCCTCCAAATATGAAAGACATTCCCTGCAGAGCAGTAAGAAGCCATTAGTCCATAGCCAGAGACAAACAGGAACATGCCCACGCAGATTTTGCCCATCATCCCAATAGACAGTAGCAGATGCCCATACTCTATCGGCTCAAACAGAGCAAAATAAGGCCGATGCCATAGATGATGCATAATCATCAATACCAAGGCAAAAGCCTTCAGTTGGCTTGATACGTTCTTATAGAATGAATACTTAGATTTCAGCATTATATATCACATTCATAGATTGCACACAAGCAAATTTCTCCCAATGGCAAAACTCGCCCCTAATCCCTATCAATCCCCATAAAAGTAAATAGCGGATAGATAATATGTTCCAATATCCAAGTCATTTCACATCCAACATTCTTTCGTGCTCCTTGATCTCCTCTTCGGTAAATCTCATTTTGAGCAGTTTAGCAGGAACACCACCGATAATACTGTAAGGAGGAAAGGATTTAGTGACCACAGCACCAGCAGCCACAACCGAACCATGACCGATAGTCACACCTTTCAGGATAGTCACATTTGCACCACACCACACATCATCCTCGATGACGACAGGCTGGTCATATACATTCACCCCATCCACAAACTTATCCTCCACAGTAACGTCCGCGATATATTTGCCCAAGATGTCAATACGATGATCACC
>USJD01000204.1 GCA_900554835.1 uncultured Prevotella sp.
TATAGCCTGCATTGGTAGGGGCGGGGTTGCCATCTGCGCCAAGATAAGTTATCTGGCTGATATATCCTTGCTCGTTGCGCCGGTATAACTCGCCGTACTGACCAAACAAAGACCTCACAGGATTCCCTTCTGTGTCAAAATACTGCTCACTGACAACAGTTCCATTCCCATCACGCTGATATGTCTTAATCGCATATCCAGATGAAGTACACACCGCATGACCGTCTTTATCGAGAAAGGTCAAGCTAGTATTCTGGCCATCAGAGTTATACTCACGATGAAGCCCATAGTATCCGCCGGAGCACTGTACCTGCTGTCCGTTCAAATCGTAGTAGAAATCATCAGAAGCCCTGCCGTCAACCTGCGTTCTGACAATAGCAGAATATCCGTCACTGCGTATTATCGGATTACCTTCGGCATCAAGATATGTGATTACCGTACTCGTTTCATCGTATTCATACGATACTCCGTAATAATCTTCATACCTTGCCACAGGGTTTCCGCTTGCATCAAGATAGCGTTCCTTCACAACTCGGCCATCATCATCCCGCATTCTGTACACGGTTGCATAGCACATATCAATGGCATATGTGATTACCCCATCTGGATTTACATAGCTTGTGCTGGTCACGCTTCCATCTACGGTTTCTTGGATATTCAGCTCTGAGGAAATGTATCCTGCATCATGGTCTACATCAGCATCTGGCAACAGTGCCAAGATGGAAAGAATGATAAAAGATGCAATCAGCAGGATTTCACACCCTCGTTTCAGGTTTGCACTCAAACTCCGTAGCCTCTGCTCTTGATAGTCTCTACAACCTGAGCCACATACTTCTGGCAGGTGTCGTGGTCAGGGGCTTCCACCATCACACGCACGACCGGCTCCGTGCCGGACTCACGGACGAGGACACGACCAGTGTCACCCAGTGCTTCGGCTACAGCCTTGACCGCTGCCTGCACTGCTTCGTCATCCTGTGCAGCTTTCTTGTCGGTCACACGAACATTCTCCAACACCTGCGGATAGATCTTCAAAGGCTCAGCCAGCTTGCTCATGGGCAGCTTCTTGGCCAGCATGACTTCCATCATCTTGAGACTGGTCAGAATACCATCACCGGTGCTGGCGTACTTGCTGAAAATGATATGGCCACTCTGTTCGCCACCGATGCGGCAGCCGTTCTTTGCCATGTACTCATAGACATATTTGTCGCCCACAGCGGTCTTGGCGTAGCCGATGCCCTTCTCATCAAAAGCCTTATACAGGCCAAAGTTGGACATGACGGTAGTGACCACAGTGTTGGTCAGCAGCTTGCCACGCTCCTTCATGTAGCAGCCGTAGATGTACAGGATGTGGTCGCCAGTGATGACATTGCCCTTTTCATCCACACACAGGCACCGATCAGCATCACCGTCGTAGGCGAAACCAATATCCAGACCCTTCTCTACCACGAACTTCTGCAAGCCCTCGATATGGGTAGAACCGGCATTGTTGTTGATGTTCAGACCGTTGGGCTGTGCATTTATGACATAGGTATCGGCTCCCAGAGCATCGAACACAGACTTGGCGATGTTCCAGGAACTGCCGTTGGCGCAGTCCAAACCAATCTTGACTCCCTTGAAGGAGTAGACACCCAGGCTGATCAGATAGCCCATGTAGCGATTGCGGCCAGACACATAGTCCACCGTGCAACCGATGTGTTCCCGGTGAGCGAAAGGCAGCTCCGGCCAATCCTTATCGAACACGTGCAGTTTGCCATCGATATAGTCCTCAACTAGCAGCAGGATTTCTTCGGGCATCTTTTCGCCATAGCAGTCAATCAGCTTGATGCCGTTGTCATAATACGGATTATGGCTGGCGGAAATCATGATACCGCAATCGAAATCATCCACCCGGGCGATGTAGGCAACAGAAGGAGTGGTAGTGACGTGCAGCAGATAGGCATCTGCGCCGGAAGCGGTCAGACCGGCGACCAGACTATACTCGAACATATAAGAGCTACGGCGAGTATCCTTGCCGATGACGATGCGAGCAGGCTCGTTGTTGCCGTTGCGCTCACGCAAAGCGTTGTAATACCAGCCCAGAAAACGACCGACCTTGTAGGCATGGTCGGCGGTCAAAGTGATTCCGGCTTCGCCACGGAAGCCGTCTGTCCCAAAATACTTTCCCATTATAGTTTTTCCTCATTCAAAGAGTGAATCAACGATTATATGCTTTAGCCGAGATTGACTCTCGTTGCCCGCCATCCGCCACGTAGAGGCAGCATATTAGGATGGCGTAGCCATGCTACTGCATGGCTAGTTTTTTATCAACTAAGATGCGTGTTCTTTAAGGACGCTTATTTATCATATGTTTTTCGCGACTTCACAGCACATTTCTGTTAAGCCGTCTATTGCCGGCTGACCACATTCAGCCAGAGCCTGCAAATAAATTTGCGCATAAATCTTGACGGCACCACATATTTAGGGGGATATGTCAAAATATTTTGGTAAAAAGTGTAAAATATAAGCCCAGAAATATTGAAATATCGATGTTCTGGGCTTAAGTTGACCACATTGGGGTCTGACCCCAATGCCGCCGTTCTGCTTCCATCTTTCGTACATTCTTTACTCTATATGCCTTTATTAAAACCGATGAGCGTATAAAAAACCATCAATCAAATTACAAGATTCGACAAAGTAATCTTGTGTCATATCAACCCAATGAATAGCAGGATTTCGTTTGAACCATTTTATCTGCTGCTTTGCAAACCGTTTAATGGCCTGTGACATTTCAAATGAAAATTCATCAATGGAAGAGTATTTTCCTTCCACATACCATGCAATATATTTATATTCTAAACCTAAACTATAAAGATACTCCGGATTTCCACCGTTCTTAAGGTAATCACGAACCTCATCGAGCATACCTTGTTGAATTCTCATTGTCAACCGATCATCAATCCGTTTGTGTAACAACTCTTTCGGCCATGTAATACCTATTTGCAGTACATCAAACAGTGGACAATTATTTACTAATAAAGAACTCCCATTTTTTTCTTTCTCAATAATTCTAATTAGACGACGTTTATTATTGAAGTCAGAATTATTATCTCTAAAATAATTAATAGCAGTTTCAGAAAGCATTGCTTGTAGTTCTACGATGGACTTCTCATCAAGCTCCTTTCGATATGCAGAATCAATAGTTTCATCTGCAAAATCATACCCTTTCACAATAGAATCAATATATAATCCGGTTCCACCAACAATAAACGGTAGCCGTCCACGTTCAATAATTTGTGGAATTAACTCATATACCTGTTTTTGATAATCGGAAACTGAAAAGGAATCCCCGATATTACAAATATCAATCATATGGTGTGGAACCATCGCCTTTTCTTCACCAGTAACTTTACCACAGCAGAGATCAAAATTTCTAAAAATTTGTCTTGAATCTGCCGATATAATTTCTCCATTATATTGTTTTGCCAGTTCTATACCCAGTGAACTTTTCCCAGAAGCATTTGTCCCAGAAATCACAATTACAGGAATCTTTGATTTATTACTCATTGTTCACCACCTACTATTTTTTTTGCAGACCACATATTTGCTACAAACTTTGAGTGAATGCCTTGCGCTCCAAATTTGACAAGAACATCAGCGATAGATTCTGGTACTGCTTCTATAATTGAAAAACCGGCTGCAACCACAGATGCGACCGAAAGAACTTGTGATGCGTCCGGATTGGTTGCTATAATTGCACCAGCTGCGACAGTACCAATTTGTATTACCTTAGTAATCGTCTTTTGCGATTTATCAAGCTTTAAATAATAATTATTACAATTTAAGTCATTAATTGCTTCCTTCAACTCCTTTTGAAAAGCTTCTGCACGCTCATATACTTGAGTAATATCTATTTGCTCTGTTTTACCAATTTTAATATCGCAGTAGTCATTAAAATATGTCAAAGCAGAACGAAGTTTTTTGCCCAGTCCATCATTATGGTACGCAATAATATCAGTAGCAGAAACACTATCAACATCGATACCAATACCTCTATATAATATTTCAAGTTCATCTTCTGGTAGTGCTTGTGGCATATGAAACTGTGGCTTTATTGGTATAGTACTAATAGCTGCAAGTTTACTACGATCAAAATTTGCCTGACTCTCAAGTCCAAAAAGTATGGGATAAGTTCGCACCTCGTTAAGTAGCTTTAAATTCTTGTAAAGTTCACGTGGATTCAATGCCAGAAGTAACTTGGCTTCATTTTTGCATCCAAATATGCACAAGTCTGCATATTGAACTGCAACATCATCTTTAATTTTCGCTTTTATAAATTTCTCATCACGATTATTATATCTTTTTGCCCATTTCTTAAAAACAGCCTCATCATTTGCTATTGCGTTAACAGGCATTATTTCTTTTGCAATTTCAAGAGTGTTACTCATGCCAAAAACATCAAGCAACCCTAATCCGCGTGCCCAAAGAGAATATGGCTTGATAGGCAACCTATGGAATAAATCATCAAAATGTGCTGCAGTATAGTTTTCTGCTTTTCCTATTATCGGAATTACAATTCCATGTTGGCAAAGGGTAATCAGTTCATCCCAATTTTTTAAATAGAAGCGAGCCATCAATTGCTTTTTGGAAAGGGGTGGGATGTATACAATAACTACGTCATAAAGAATTGCCATTAGCTTAATAGAAACATTTCCTCTAATATATGCGACTCCTTTTTGAGAGTGGATTCGCTCATAAATATCTGGATAAACATCTCCATACCCTTTCACATAACCTTGTTTAGTTAAAACTGCTCGATTTTGTTTAACCTTATCCATTTGTTCTTCATGATAGATAAGTAAATCTTTTGTTTTCATCAATCAGTACCTCTAATAACCTCATCAATAAAATCCAAACCTCCAGAATACACTCCCCAACAATCCCAAAGATGAATGGTTGCATTTTGGATGTTTGCCCCAAACTTTATATTTAGGGCAAAAATGATTGTTTGAACAAAATCCTTTCGTTGATAAGAATCACCAATACAAAGTTCTCTAAAATTATCAAAGAGCCTTATCTCGACAGTATTACTGTCCCTTTTAGCATCATAGCTGCACAACACATCTCCACAAACAACCATTTCCTCATCACTGTACGGTTCAGGATCCGGCAGGCTACAAGAACAATGTATACAATCTTTGGATTGCTCAACAAAATCTAACCATACAAATTCCGAAATCATAAATTGGCCTCCTATCCATTTAATTATTATAAAATCAGTTAATTAGGACTTTCACATCTACAATTGCTCAGTCTTTGCTGAGCCACCCAAATAAACTGATGTATCTAAAAAATCTCTCCAATTCCGCTTTACAACATTCTTCCTTTATTATTGAGATGCTTTTATAAACTCTTCTCTCCACGTCTTAACATATAAAGAGTACCTCACCCGTTTGATCTGTTGAATCATCCTCATACTGCCACAGCATATCCACATAGATTCTCAGCAATTCTCTTTTCTTATTCGATAATCTCCGGTAACAATTAAGCAGTTTTTCTTCTTCACAAGTTATGTACTGTACTCCTGATCCAAAAATTTCTGTGGTCACAACATTATCAAACAAATCGCTAATCCGCACTCCCAACACATTGCAAAGCAACATAACAGCATAAACCTGTGGCTTCGTTTTCCGTTTACAAAATAGCTTATTGTGGATGTCGATATACCGACTCCTTTTGCCAGTGCGTGTGGCGTCATATTCTTTTGCTCACAGAGTCTCTTTATTGCTACAATCATTGCTTTAACGGTAATTCTTTTCCGGAATATTCGCTTCTGTTCAGCATTCAGGGGGCGTTCCGGCAGGTTGTAATTTCCTTTAACATACGGCAAATAGGAGTGTACAGAAGATCTTTTCAGTCCAGTCTGATCCATGATCTCCTGTATGTCACGCCCATCTTCATACAGTTTCTGTACTTTCCTGCTGATTTTTGTGCTATAATATCCAGCAGTAATCAGCATTTTCCGAACCGTTATTGGGGTCACATCCAACGCCTTTGCAATATCTCGGATGCTTGGAACGGTCTCCGAGC
>USJD01000205.1 GCA_900554835.1 uncultured Prevotella sp.
CTTGTTTTAGTTACCTTTGCGAGGGAAATCATTTTCGTTTTATAGAGGAAAGATAAAGCAAAAATCGGGGAATAACGAAAAAATGAAGGAGTTTTTTCGTTTAATGTGTAAAAAAAAGGTGTCATTGCGTAAATAAAAATCCCCTGGTGCTTTCTGTTACATCAGGGGATTCTTTTATTTCGAAAAGAGGAGGGTTATGAGCGGGATGGTGATGATACTGCCCACCGTGGTGATGAACGTCATTTCGGTGATGAGCGATGGATTGCGGCCGTATTTCAGACAGAACATCGTGCCGAAACTCGCTACAGGCATCGCAATGACCACCGTATTGATGTTGTTGACCTGATCGCTTACCCCACATACTCTGAACAGAAAATAGATGCTCAGAGGTACTGCCACAAGACGCAGAAGCGAGGAAAGATATACCTTCGGACTGCCGATAATCTCCTTCAACGGCAATTTGGCCATCGAGGAACCGATAATCATCAGAGCCGCCGGAACCGTAACATTGCCCACCATCGTTACTGGACGTGCAATGATATCAGGAGTATGAACCCCGAAGGCTACCAGGAGAGCAGCCCCGAAGGCAGCAAGAAGGGCCGGAGAAAACAGTACCTTAGGATTGAACTGCTTAATGCTGTACTCGCCCTTGATGAGCATGACGCCTGCTGTAAAGATAAAGAATGTGTTCGGCATGTTGAGCAGGGCTGCATAGAAAATGGCCTTCGGACCGAAAATGCTCGACACGATAGGGTAGCCGATGAATCCTACGTTGGCAAACATCAGGGCAAAGCCAATCATGCCCTGATCATCATGATTGCGTGTGATGAGACGGGGAACCCCGAAACCGAATACAAGCAAAAGGATGTAGGTAAGGAAACCTACGCCCAAAAGTGGGAGGATGAGCGTGCGGTCGGGCAGCTCATCGCCCATTACAGACGAGAACACCAGCAGAGGGCAGGTGATATCTACCACCATGCTGGATAACTTCTTGTCAAACTTGTCGCCCATATATCCTAACTTGCAGGCGACGTAACCTAAAATCACGATGATGAACAGAACCACCATCACTTCCAAATTCTCCATTTATCCTGAAAAACTATACCTTATATATATATGTATGTATGTATGTATGCCGGAATCCCGATATTCTATCGGAATTTCCGGCAAAAAACGGTTTAATCAATGAATCGCCTGGTGATATCTCCGTAGTTCTCGATGCGACGGTCGCGGAGGAATGGCCACCAGCGGCGCACATCCTCACTGTGCTTGATGTCGATTTCTGCCACGATGCTTTCTTCTTCATTGTCGCTGGCACGGTAAAGAAGCTCGCCCTGAGGACCGGCAATGAAACTGCTGCCCCAGAACTGGATTCCGCCTGTCTGTTCGCTTGGATCTGGTTCGTAACCTACACGATTGACGGCTACTACAGGCAAGCCGTTGGCAACTGCATGACCCCTCATCACTGTGGTCCATGCTTCACGCTGGCGCTGCTGTTCATCCTCCGTATCATACTTGGCGTAGCCGATGGCAGTAGGATAGATGAGAATTTCTGCTCCCTGGAGAGCCATCAGACGGGCTGCTTCGGGATACCACTGATCCCAGCACACGAGCACACCGAGCTTGCCCACGGAAGTTTGGATAGGCTGGAAACCGAGGTCGCCAGGAGTGAAGTAGAACTTCTCATAGTAGGCAGGATCGTCTGGAATGTGCATCTTGCGGTATTTGCCGGCGATGGTTCCGTCTTTCTCAATCACTACTGCCGTATTGTGGTAAAGTCCTGGTGCACGTCGCTCGAAAAGGGAGGTGACGATGACTACGCCGAGATCTTTGGCCAATTTGCCGTAGAAATCGGTGGAGGGGCCAGGAATCGTTTCTGCCAGGTCGAAATTATCCACATCTTCTACCTGACAGAAATAAAGCGTATTGTGCAATTCCTGCAATACGATGAGTTCTGCGCCGCGGTGGGCAAGGTCGATAATGCCTTCTGCCAGGCGACTCTTGTTGTCGGCAATATCTGCCGTAATATGTAACTGTAAAAATCCGAGTTTCATTTTTCTCTTTCTTCTTTTTCTTATTTCTTCTCTTTTCCGAAAATTCTTCTTACCTTCTTCTTCCGAGAAATCTTTCTTTTCTTCTGAGGAATTTTTCTTCTTCCGAAAGAATCTCTCTTTTCTTCTTCTTCCGAGAAATCTTTCCGAAAATCTTTCTTTTCTTTTCCGAAAATTCTTCTCTTCTTCTGAGAATTTTTCTTCTTCCGAAAATTTCCTTCTTTTCTTCTTTTCCGAAATTTTCCCCTTCTAAAGAGCCTGTAATCCAGCTTTTTAGGTCTTAAACAAAATCAATCTCAATTGATGAAATCCTTCGTAAAACCAATTTAGAACTGGGCTGGTGCCTGCATTCTGATAACTCCTTCCGGCAACTGCATGGTGAGACAATGGATGCTTCCGTGCTGGCGGACGATGGTGAGCGAATCTACACCGATGATTTCTCTGTCAGGGAAGGCGAGCTGGATCTGCTTTCTGGCTTCCTCGTCTTTCTCTGGTTGGTTGTAGGTAGGGTAAATCACGGCTCCATTCAGGATGAGGAAGTTGGCGTAAGTGGCCGGCAGTCGGTCGCCATCATCATAGATTGCGTCCGGCATAGGCAATTTCAGCAGTCGGTAAGGATAGCCTTCGAAGGTGAAGAGCTTCTTGAGTTGAGCTTCAAGTGCCTGGAAATCCTCATATTGTTCATCCTCTGGGTCATCGCACCCTACATATAATAAGGTGTCGTGGGGAGCCACTCTCACGATGGTGTCTATATGGCCGTCGGTGTCATCGCCGATCAGATTGCCATGGTCGAGCCAGACGATGTGCTGCGCCTGGAAGAAATTCTTCAGAAGTTTCTCCAATTGCTCGCGATTGAACGGCTGGTTGCGATGAGGCGCCAGAAGGCACTGGGAGGTGGTGAAGATGGTGCCCTTGCCGTCGCTCTCGATGCTGCCGCCTTCGAGCACAAATCCCTGATGGTTGTTGACTGCACAGTTCTGGAAAGCTCCCTGATAATACAGGTTTTGCGTGATGGCATTGTCTTTCTCCCAACGGAACTTTTCTCCCCATCCATTAAACTTGAAGTCGAGGAGGGTGAAAGGCATCATGTAGCCTGAGTTCTGCGATTTGCACACCAGGGTGATTGGACCATGATCTCGTGCCCATGTATCATTGCTGTCGATTTCAAAGAGGTGGACACGGTTCATCTGGTCGGCCGACAGTCTTTTGGCAAGCATCGACCTGGTGCTCTCCAAGATAGGAGTAGCCACGAGGAGGTGTTCATATCGGGTAATGATATCAGCCAGTTCCAGATAAGTATCTGTTATCTGTCGCAGATAGGGTTTCCAGTCTGTTTCAGCATGAGGCCAAGTGAGCATAATGCCGCTCTGACGTTCCCATTCGGCAGGAAGTACGAATTCGAAAGGTAAAGTTGAGTGATACATAAGCGTTCTGATTTTAAAAAACAATTTGGTTGCAAAAATAAGGAAAAAATGTGAATTGGGCGAAGAGTATTCGGATAAATTTATCGGAAAGTATTAAATTATATTAAACAAAAGGAGTGTTCGTGACATTTTTGCGAAGAAATGCGTAACTTTGCACTCTAAAAGCGTAGTTTCGCACTCTAATCGGAATGTGTGATAAGACATGAATAGACGATGAAGGTGCATGAAAATAAAATATTTTAAGAGCGTGAAAATATATCAGGTAGTTGATGCCCTTGAACATTACGCGCCTCTGCCCTTGCAGGAAGGATACGATAATGCCGGCCTGCAAGTTGGATTGACAGAGGCGGTAGAAGTGTCAGGGGCATTGTTGTGTCTTGACGTGACTGAGGCCGTCGTAGATGAGGCCATCCGAAAGGGCTGTAACCTCATCGTGAGCCATCATCCGCTGATCTTCCGCAAACTGGCGAGAATTTCAGACGAAAACTATGTGCAGCGTACCGTGAGAAAGGCTATCAAGAACGATATTGCCATCGTATCCATGCATACGAATATGGATGCGGCGAAGGGTGGTGTCAACTTCAAAATAGCTGAGAAACTCGGACTTCGCAACCTTCGTTTCTTCGGAGGCGAGAAAGAGATTGACGGTGTGAAAGGCGGAGAAGGAGTGATCGGTGAGATAACTGGCGAGACTGACACGCTGCATGCTGACGGAATAGCTGCCGACGACCTGGTGCTGATGCTCAGAGAGCGTTTTCAGGCGGAATGTGTGCAGTGCAACCAGTTGCTGCGCAGACCTATCAGAAAGGTGGCGCTCTGTGGAGGTGCGGGCTCTTTCCTATTGGATGCTGCCATCGCGGCTGGTGCTGATGCTTTCATTACGGGCGAAATGCACTATCATGAGTTCTTCGGTCATGAGCAGGAAATCCAAATCTGCGTCATCGGCCACTATCAGAGCGAACAGTTTACGAGCGAAATTTTCCGCAGCATCATCACGGAAAATTGCCCGGGAGTGAAGTGTGAAATCTCGGAAATCAATACCAATCCGATCATTTACTTGTAAGAGGGGATATAAAATGAGAAATGAGAAATTTTTCGTGGCTCTAATGGGGATAGTTTTCCCTTCCTCTTTCAGAGGGGCTAATTGGGGGATTTTTCTCTCCCTCTTTTAGGGGTTCTAATGGGGATTGTTTTTTCTCTCTCTTTGTCCTTTTGAGGGCAGAAGGGAAGTTTTGTAAGAAAATAAAGAAGAATAAAAATAATTTTTTAAAATATTAATAATATGGCAAAGAAAGATCCTACAGATTTGACAGTAGAAGAGAAGTTGAAGACTCTCTATCAGCTTCAGACTACCTTGTCTTCTATCGATGAGAAACGTGCGTTGCGTGGTGAGCTTCCTCTGGAAGTTCAGGACTTGGAAGATGAAATCGCCGGTCTTGCAACTCGTATCGAGAACATTGATCGCGAAATCTACCAGTTTGACAGAGCTTTGTCTCAGAAGCATGCTGAGATCATGGACGCTCAGGCAAGTGTAGAGCGTTATCAGGCTCAGTTGGAAACTGTTAGCAACAACCGTGAGTATGATACTTTGAGCAAGGAAATCGAGTTCCAGGAGTTGGAAATCCAGCTTTGCAATAAGAAAATCCGTGAGGGTGAGCAGAAAATCCGTGAAAAGCAGGCTGACCTGGATTATGCTTTGGCACAGAAGCAGGACCGCGAAAGAGGTTTGGTAGAGAAGCGTGCTGAGCTCGACGGAATCATGGAGGAAACTCGTGAGGAAGAGGAGAACCTGAAGGAAAAAGCTGCTGAACTGGAGAAGAAGATTGAGCCACGTCTGCTTGCCAGCTTCAAGCGTATCCGCAAGGGTGCCCGCAACGGTTTGGGTATTGTATATGTACAGCGCGATGCTTGTGGTGGTTGCTTCAATAAGATTCCACCTCAGCGCCAGTTGGACATCAAGATGCACAAGAAGATTATTCCTTGTGAGTACTGCGGCCGTATCCTCATCGACCCAGAATTGGCTGGTGTTAAAATCGACAATCCGGTAGCGGAGGAGAAGCCAAAGCGCAAGCGCACTATTCGCAAGAAGAAGTCTGAGGATGCAGAATAAATCCCGGCTGAAAACTTCTGCAGATTAGATTCTTCGGAATGACTGATTAGATTCTTTGGGATATACAGATTAGATCCTTTGGAAAAACTGCGGAAAAGATAAATAAAAAGAGGGTGTGTCATAAGTCCATGACGCACCCTTTTTATTTCCTACAAATAC
>USJD01000206.1 GCA_900554835.1 uncultured Prevotella sp.
CGCACGCACATGCGAGAGGGTTGTCAGAGTTTTCTGGTTTTATCGGACAGCAATAGTTTGGAATAGTGACGCTTTGAAGAGAATAGCACCTATAGAAAGCGTAATCTCCTATGCTTGTTACAGAGTTTGGAATTGTGACGCTTTGAAGAGATCTGCAGCCATCAAAAGCTTCACCTCCTATGCTTGTGACAGAGTTCGGAATTATATAATTGACGCAATCTTTTATTGTACTAACAATAGCAGTCTTATCCTTATTGAACAAGAAAACATCATCATTTTGGAAATATGTTGAGTTACAAATGAAAAAACATATATTACAACCACTAAAAGCTTCATCTCCTATGCTCGTTACAGAGTTTGGAATGGTGATGCTTTGAAGAGATTTGCACGACCAGAAAGCACTATCTCCTATCTTCGTTACAGAGTTTGGAATAGTGACGCTTTGAAGAGAAAAGCAGCAGCTAAAAGCACCATCGCAAATAACTTCTGTTCCTTCTCTTACAACATATTCTTCCTCCCATGATGAGAAATAAGCCTTTAATAGCTTTTTCCCATCGCGACTATACTTAACTCCATACTTATCTTTAATAGCATCCTTTTAAATCCTCTTCCGTTGCTTCTGTAGAAAGAACTTCTTCAATTGGCTTTTCTACCTTTTGGTTTTGCCCTGCCTCGCCAAACTCGAAATCGTCATCAAGCATATCATTCATACGCTCTTTGAGTTTGTTAAACTCTGCATCTTCATCGTCAACTTTGCCCAAATAGGTATTAGCAAGCGATGAATATGTGTGCGTGCCATCGTTGATAGACTCTCCTTTGCCGCCTGATAACTCCGAAATTCTGAATTCGAAAGTAGAAAAACGAGCTTTCTTTCCCTTGAACTTTTTTACAAGTTCATCAAGAGCTTTCTTTTGCGTTCTTTCGTCGTGTTTGTCAGTTAGTAGACTATCGAAATTAATAAGACACGAATATGTCTTTCCAACAACCGCGCCGGTATCCTCAAAATTAGCTAATGACAACAAGCCATCAACTCCTTTATCATTATCAGATGGCAAAGATGTATAAGTGATACGCAAAGAAACACGGAATGTATTATTATCCTCATTCCATTTTATCAATTTATCACTGAGTAACAAGTCATTAATAACTGCAATTTCATTTACTTTTTTAATAACGTTTGTGATTTGAATTTGTGAATAATTTTGTTTTTGTCTTGGGGGGTATCCCCAATCCTTATTTAATAAAAACAATCGAAATGACACGGCTGATAGTTCCTGCTGTGAGTGCGCCAAGAGGAACAAAGCATATAATTTCGAAAATTCTGCATCATTCAAAAGAGCACATAGTGATTTCATCATCAGACATTCACCGATGTCCTGGAAATCAGATTCTGAAAACAGAAGTGTATCTGACCTATCATTATTCTGCAACAAAGAGGTGTCTAAAGCTATTGCTTTCAGAGACATACCAATAAGCGCCAATGGAAAATCATCGATATGTTCATTGAAACAATCTTCTGTACGCAATGGATGGCGATAGTCAGGACTGCCCAATTCTCGCGCCTTTTGTCCTTGCATAGCGGGCACGTACATACCATCATAGTCAACTAGTACTAAGGCCCCATCTTCAGCAACTAAGATATTATCGGGCTTAAGGTCTCCATGAGCAAATGGTTGTGACATCAGCCAGGCAGCCATTCTACAAAACTGATATGTGATAAGCTGCAAAGCATATTTATCGGATATGTGTTGATGAACATACTTATCAAGCGTAACTCCTTCTACCCAGTCCATGAGTAATACAGGAAATTCTGTATCAGAAGAAACTGTAGAATCAACAAACAATTCTTTTTGGAAGTACTTGATGGAGCACAAATAGTTTGATGACACATATTCCAATTCATCTGTTATCTGCTGATATGCTATATCACGTCCCTCTTGCTCTTTCAAAAAGCACTTCACTGCATATAGTTTCCCAGAGGATTCATCTTTCATCTTGAATACCACCGCAAAGTTACCGCTAGACATCACTATCTCACCAGCTTCATCGTAAACAGGACGAAGGGTGCTCAGTACATTAAAATTGTCTTCAGAATTCTTAATGGATTCAATGTATTCTGATATAAGAGGATAATTCATAATTATAATGTTTGAGTCCACTTTAAAAAGTCGGACGAAGTTAAAATATTAATAATGTTTACTAACTCGAAATAGTTCGCAAAACATGCTGTAGTCTCGGAAATTTTTCGTACCTTTGTGGGAGAAAAGAGGCTTAATTGATGCGCGGTCGTGCTTTGAAGAAGTACGATGACACCTAGGCGTGGCATAACCAATTCTACGAGTTGGTCACCAGTAACATTGATGAAGATGCGTTCAAACCGTTGTTCAAGGCTGGAAACCTTGGCCGGAGCAATGCTTCCATCAGCCAGCTATCTCCTTCGCCGCCGTATCGTAGCCTATGAGGAGGAGACCGGCATCAACCTGCTGGAGCACTGTTTCAAGGATGTGACGAAAGCCCAGGCTGTGAAGTTCAACGTCAAGGGACAGTCCATCCGCATGGACAGCAAGCTCATCGGCAGCAATATTGCCAAGTACTCCCGTTACCGCATCATCCTCACAACGTTTCAGCTGTGGGCTAAATGCGGGCTAGAGAGCCTGAACCCGTCACTCAAGAAGAAGGTGCAGCCCTATCTGGACGAAGATGCCCAAAAGACAGAATACCGCTCGACAAGCGAGGAGGTATAGCAACGTATAGAGGCACTCGGTGCTCTCATCTACAAGGTGCTTAAGCGTATCAAGGCTTCTGATGACCTTCTCTTAAAACGTGTTTTCAACGAGCAGTACGAGGTTAGCCATGGGCAAGTGACACTTCGTGATAAGAAACAGATTGGCGCTGACAGCGTACAGAATCCCAATGATCCTGATGCTGGATACCGCATCAAAGACGACCAGAGCGTAAAGGGATACAGTGTGAATGGTACTGAAACCAATGATGAGGATAGCAAACTGAGTCTGATCACAGACTTGCAAGTCAAGCCAGCTACGGCCGCCGACCAGAGTTTTCTTCAGGAAGGGATAAAGAGCTCAGTAGAAGTTACGGGAAATCTCGCAGAACACGTTAACACCGATGGCGCATACCAAAGTGAAGACAACCGCGAGTTTGCCAAAGACAACTTTATATACTTTGTTACGACAGGCCTTCAGGGCAAGCCCTCAAGATACGATCTGACGCTAGACGACAAACTCACTGTCGTGGACAAAGCCACCGGAGAGGTGCTTCCTGTCACGAAGACCAATGACAAATGGCGAATCTCTACAGACAGCAAAGCCAAATACTGATACTTCACCCGTGAGCAAGTCGAGAAAGCCCTACTAAGGAAACGACTCGAAGCCATACCGAAGAAGGAACTCGACAGACGGAACAACGTTGAGGCTGCTATGTTCCAAATCAGTTACCACACACGCAACAACAAAACTCGTTATCGGGGACTTGTTTAGTACATCATGTGGGCATGCTCCAGATGTATGTGGATGAACTTCATCAGACTGATGATTTTCCAGACTACAACAAGTCAAAGAACTCTTTTTGCTCTTTTCTGGGCTATATGGAAGCGTTTCAGAGCCATCTGGCGATGTCCAGAGAATCACTACTTAAACTTCCTTATTATTTTGGCATTAGGGGATGGGGGCTCTGGGAGCACCAGTTTGCCCCAACCATATGATTTTATACATTTATTAAAGCGGACTCACATATTTAAACAAGTTGTTAAAATCCAAAAACATCATAGTCCACGTCCCCACCAGGATAATCGCCATACATCCCGTCAGTCATAGCATCCCATGTGTCTTCTTCCGTCCATTGATAAGGTTCTTCTAATTCACGCTGCCTTTTCCTTATTCTTTGTTCAACTTCTATTTCAGCATCAGTTCTAATCAGATATGACATATCCTTTCCTTGTTCACAGCATATAAGATCATATATTGATATTTGACCCCATTTAAATCTGTCTCCTAAGTAACCCCAACCTCCACCAGGAGCAAAGTACCCATTGCTATAACGGAGAATATCACTATGAAATATATATGGAAATATCTGTTCATTAAGATGATTAATCAGAATACACTCTCGACTGTATTTACTATTATTCAATTTTACACAAGAAAGACCAAAATGAAATTCCCTGCCATCAAAAGGGCTGGACCAGCGTTCTATTTGATATTGGAATGGGATAACTATTTGCTCGTTAATATCAATATAGCCATATGTTTCCCCATCAAGTGAAGCCGCAAAAAGTCCTTCTCGATAGTCTCCAAGATAACGATACTTGTTCTTGGGTATTAGTATTTCTTCATCAGGCCCTACTGCATAATAATATCGGTTGTTATTTTCATATGATTCTTCTATCCTTATTTTAGCCCTATATTCGTTGTCTGCTAATTTGTGAATCTTGAAAAATGTTTCATTACCATAATGGTCAAGTAATACAGGCCCCTCATCTTCCATGAAAGAATACTTTATCGCATGGGAATAACCTCCACTGAAAACAGATACTGATTCATACTCAAACGGTACTACAACCTTATTAAAAATGTCTACGAATCCCCATTTCCCGTTTTTCTTGACAGCAAGAAGTCCTTCAGCAAGGCCAATCGCATCCTCGTATTGAGCTTCTATGACCATTTCTTTTTCACGAGCGTAATACAATCCCCACCTTCCTTGATATTTTACAGGGTAAAAGTCATCTGTTGGAACATTTATATCATCGAACTCGAAAGGCAAGATTTCGGTTTTTTTAGGTATTTTACCATCGAACGTAGCAGGCAAGACTTCGACTTCGGTTTCTTTATCCCAGTTAGGTATTCCCCATTTGAATTTGTCATTCATAGCCATGAATTGAATACCGTGGTTTCTACCCAAATCTATTGGTACCAATTGAAGGTACTCAATCGGTATGATTATCGAAATACCAATTCCTGAAAAAATCCCGAATCTTGTTCCCTTTTGAACAAGATGCATAAGAGTCTTACGGTTACAGATTTCAAGTGAATGAGATATATAGTCAAAAGACTCAAACCGTTCTTCCAAATCTTTGTAGAACCTTTCACGTTGTTGAACAAAGCGCAAATCGTGACCACCACTGATATACTCGTCCTTGATTTCTTCGATGATTGTTTGATTCCCTTTCGGCGAATACATCGGCACGTCCATTATAATCTTATTCATCTTATACCTCCCTCTATCGGTTTTGGTTTTCTGCACAGAACAAGAGAGCACGTACAAATGTTCTCCCTTCTTCGTCTACTCCTATATGCTCATCTAAAGGGCAATAATCGGGAACCAAATTTGCATCAATGTGGTGGCATATGCGATTCATCATCCTTTCCGACGAGTCAGAATAAGAATTCCAACCACTCGATCGAGCAGATATTTCAGTCGAAATTATCTGTCCATTTTCATCATACTTTGGATTCCTTAGTTCGTAAAGGAGCCCATCTACATAAATCTCTTTCATAGAATAAATTTTTTAAAATTAATAATTCCTTAATTCCGCAACACTATTATCGATTAAACTTTTTAAGTACCTGAGCAACAAAAAGTTGTCCAGGAATTTGCCATATCAGAATTTTCACTTATCTTAGTGTTGGGAAAAGAAAACAAGCAAAACTCTGATGACGTTGCAAATTTATATAAAATTTTCGAATTATAAGCCAGTAAAATAAAAAACTTAA
>USJD01000207.1 GCA_900554835.1 uncultured Prevotella sp.
ATTATACGATACATACGAGAAAAATGATGATCGGTTTAGTAATAAATTCTTTGCTTCTGTCAATTTCTCTACAGAACATTCATATTACGTTATATCCAATTACGTAGTGAATAGGGATTATGTGAGCCCCACAAGTTCTGACTATGGCACCCTTGAGCCTGCTAATGGCAACGCTGTTAGTAGTCCTACCACTAATAAGTTGTTCTTGTTGGGTAACGGAGGTTATCCTGTAGAGACAACAGACCAGCATAATCAGTTCTCTCCTAACGAAAAACCAATGATACCAGCTGATAATCAGCAAGGTTCTATTATCGTTGAGTATAACCCTAATAAAGGTAAGATTCTTAAAACGGAAGCTAATAAGTACCTTGGTATTCGTGGTGAGGTACAGATTCGTGGTGAGCGTACGCTAATTACCTCTGTATCTATGGTAGGTGACGCTATTCCTGGTACACTCAATGACGATGACACTTGGAATTATGCATCTACAGCAGCCGATATGATATACGATGAAACAGAGAAGTGCTATAAGGTGACGCTCGTAACAACAGACGATGATTACAAGAAGAAGTTCAGATTTGTTGGTAACCACACTAAAGAAATCAACTGGCACGAGGATTCTGATACCGATCCTAAAATGATGGCAAAGACACCTTATGATGGTGATGGCGAAGGTCATGCAGCAGCTTCTTACGATCCTAACAAGGTGAACTATACTCAGAAAGGTCTTGAAGTTAATCCAGAAGAAAAATGGGGTATCATCTGGAACCGTCCTGCTGGTCGCTGGACAGTACGTCTCTTCTTCTATACCTATAATATGGATAATGGTCATGGTGATAATATACCTGTCACCGAATACTACTACACCATCTCTGAGAACAGGGAGTTGGAGTTGCGTGACTTCAATGACGTGGTTTACAAGAGCTTAGACAATAAGCGTACCATTTGGTTGAGAGGTGACTATCAGTATTTCAGAACCTGGAGCTCGTATAAGGCTTGGAAGATTTCTAAGGATATAGATATTTTCGTAGTAGATGGAAAGAATGTGGAAAATGGTGTCGTGAAGTTCTCTCTCAAGAAGATTTCTGCCGATCCTAAATATCTTACAGATCCTAATACAGCAGATAACGTAATTCCTTCTAACACAGGTGTAATCTTGGCTACCAAGAAGACGGCTGAAGATGTAGCTAATAGCGCTGTAGATGGTGGCGCTGAAGTGCGTCCGCGTGCTTCGCTTACTTCTTACAACACCATGGTGGTTCCGATGCAAGAGTATGGCTCTACCACAGCTACTACCGACTATGAAGGTGAGAATCTTCTGAAGCCGCTCATCACAGCTCGGGTGGTTCCTACTATGGAGCATACCACATATAATAAAGTGGAAGATGATTACTACAACTATCTCTTCGGTTTCTATCGTGCCCAAAAGGTTTCGGATGATAAAAAATATAAAGAAAATGATTTCCTCTTGGGTTTCTGGATTTCTAATGGTAAAGGCACTTTCTATAGCAACAGTGCTTACTTGCCTGTCGCTAAGGCTGATGCTGAGAAGATGAATTTGGGAGTAAGCTATGAAGACCTCAATACTAATGAAGCTAAGAAAGTTCCAGCACTCTTCTTCGACTTTGCTAATGTTGGCGGTACAACAGGTATTAACGAGGTGGTAAATCAGAGCACTAAGTTGAACGACGGCAAATACTACACCCTGAGTGGTCAGCAGGTAGAGAAGCCTACAGCAGGTGGTATCTATATCCACAACGGCAGAAAGTTCGTGGTTAAGTAAATATAAGCATTGTAGAACAAGTAAGCGAAGAATAAAATGAAAAAGAAATATATACAACCGAATGTTTCAGTAAGTTTTGTAGTTGTGGAGTCACTACTGCAGTCTGCCAGCCAAGGTTCTATCTATAAAGATCAAACTGATGATGGTGGTGGATGTTCCAAGAAGCACTATTTCACCGACGACTATTTTGACTACACAGCTTGGCCTAAAAGTAAATCACCCTGGGATGACTGATGATTAGCATAGGGTATGGCCAAGGAAAACGATTTCTCCTCTTGGGATTACGATTTCGACGAGGAGGAAGATACAGAATCTAATGCCAAGAGCAAGTCGCTCTGGGATTAAGTGAAGATTCAGATGAAATGAGTTTGAAACAAAAATATACAGAGTTTATATAACAAACTTTTATTAATCATCTTTTACTAAAGTTAGGCGAGGATTGCAGGGATGCAATCCTCGTTTTTCGTTTAGCTGGTTGTTGGTGAGGGGGTGATGGATCTTTTGGTTAGACGTGGTGTAGGGGAGAGCAGTAGTGGTCATAGAAGGATGGTTGGATGCTGCGATAAAAATAACAAGTTGAAAGTTTGCCTTTTCCAAATCTTTTTCTTAACTTTGCATCGTGAAGTTATTTTCATAGAAATCATAACTTATCAATTATGGGAGAAACTAATAATAGAATATTACCTGTAGGCATACAGTCTTTTGAGAAAATTCGAAAGGAAGGTCTGCTCTATGTTGACAAGACAGAGATTATCTGGAATCTTGTTAATAGCAATAAAACATATAATTACCTGAGCCGTCCAAGACGTTTCGGTAAATCATTGTTGGTGGATACTTTGCAGGCTTATTTCGAGGGTAGGAAGGAACTGTTCGAAGGACTGAAAATCATGGATTTGGAAAAGAAATGGGTAAAGCGTCCTGTTGTCAGACTCGATATGAGCCGGGCTGGATCCACTGCTCATGAACTCAACGCTTATCTCAATCTGGCCTTCAAGGAATATGAACAGAAATATGGAATAGAAGCTTCTGCTTCCGACTCTTTATCCAATCGTTTTGATATTATTATCCAGTCTGCCTATGAACAGACGGGACAGCAGGTTGCTATCCTGATAGATGAATATGATTCTCCTTTGCAGCATTCTTGGAAGACTCCTCATCATGAAGATTGCACCTCTATCTATCGTAGTGTTTTTGCTATTCTCAAAGCTGATGACGCATACGAGAAATTTGTCTTCATCACGGGTATTACCAAGTTTACTCAAATCTCCTTGTTCTCGGTTTTGAACAACTTGAGTAATATCAGTTTTGATCCTCCTTATGCTGCTATCTGTGGTATTACGAAAGAGGAAGTGGTGAGTAATTTCGTGCCTGAAATTGAGGCTATGGGAGTACATAATGGTTGGACTCCGGAAGAAACGATTCTGCAGTTGAAGGCTTATTATGACGGTTATCACTTCTGTAAGAACAGTCCTGTTGATATTTTCAATCCGTTCAGTCTGCTTAATGCCTTGGCTGATAAAGAACTGAAAAATTACTGGGCTGCTTCTGGTGCTACGTCTTTATTGCCTAAGTTTGTCAGTGATATGGAAATTCAGTTGGAGCATTTCGATCATTGCTATATTGACCGTGATACTTTGGAAACTTCTGATGTTTCTGATGGAGGAACGGAACTCTTCCTTTATCAATCTGGTTATCTGACCATCAAGGATTATGATGAGGGTGTTTATACTTTGGGTATTCCTAACTTTGAAGTAAGGAAAGCGCTCTACAAAATAGTAGTACCGGCTTTGACTTTGAAGACAAAAGCTCAGGCTATTACTACACAGAATATTCTTTTAAAGATGATGCAAGATGGTAATCTTGATGAAGCTAAGAAAGCCCTGAAGGCTTTGATAGCTGATGTGCCCTATAGCAATAAAAAGTTGGCAAGCATGGATATGGAAGAACGTTATCGTCTTATCATTAGTACCATTTTTAATGCTATAGGTTTCAAGGTTGAAGTAGAAAAGCAAATCTCTACAGGCAGAATAGATATGGTGGTTTTTACTCGTCGTATTATTTATGTGCTTGAACTTAAGCTTTCTAATAATGGTGGTGTTGTGGCAGCTGAGCATCAGATAAAAGACAGACAGTATGTTGAACCATTTAAAGCTGATGGTCGAAAGGTTATAGCTTTGGCTGTTGAATTGGATGATATGGGTAAGGGACTCATCGATTGGAAAGAAGTTAATTAGCATGAATGCTATGTTACAATAGACTTTCGGTTTAAATACTACACCTCTCTTAAACCATTACTTGATGGTTTAAGAGAGGTTTTTATTATGCAAGCTTTTTAGTGGAAATCTTTGAAAAATTCTATGCAATCGATTGCGCAATAATATTTTACGTTATGGTGCAATCGATTGCACATAAAAAAGAGTGGGTCTTGGCTTGTTTATTTGCAATTCCCACTTTTTCTAATTAAATTTGCAAATAGAATAATATTTAACTAATTATCTTAACTTAACACTACAATTTATGAGAATGTTTACGAAGAAGGTTTGGGCGGCATTGCTGCTCCTTCTGGTCTCAATGCAGTCGTTTGCGACCGATGTCTTTACATCGAATCGTACAGACTTCCGAGACGAAAGTATCTACTTCATGATTACCACGCGTTTCTACGATGGTGATCCAAGTAACAACGTGCTCTGCTGGGACAACCAGGAAGCGCAGAAGAGTACCAAGGACCCTTGTTGGCGAGGTGACTTCCAGGGTGTGATCGACAAGCTCGACTACATCAAGGCGTTAGGTTTCACAGCCATCTGGATTACGCCTGTCGTTCAGAATGCGTCTGGTTATGACTACCACGGCTATCATGCCATGGATTTCTCTAAGGTTGACTGCCGCTATCAGAGCGGTGACGGTAGCAAGAGCGGTGACGTGATGTTCCAGGAACTCATCGACAAGGCTCACGCTAAGGGTATCAAGATTATCCTCGATATCGTGCTCAACCACACTGGTAACTTCGGTGAGGAGAAGCTCTGCAAGATGTTCGACCGTGATACTCATCTTCGTAACCAAGCATACATCGATGCTTGTATGATCCCTGACGAGAGCAAGTTGGGCAACGATTACTTGGGCAATGTAAAGATACAGTATCAGCGTCGTCTTGCCCTGATGAAGAATACAGATGGCAATAACCACGATATCCACAACTATTGGCATCATACAGCCAACAACTGGAACTGGGACGACCCAAGCCGTTGGATGGGTCAGATTGCAGGTGACTGTGTGGATCTCAACACAGAGAACGACTACGTGGCAGATTATCTCGTGAAGTGCTATGGTCAGTTCATCAAGATGGGTGTCGATGGTTTCCGTATCGATACATCCGGCCATATCTCTCGCTTGACATTCAACAAGGAGTTTATCCCTCAATTTGCAGCACTTGGTAAGCAGTACGAGAACAAGCGCTTGAACAAGGCACCTTTCTTTATGTATGGCGAGGTTTGTACACGTATGAACGATGTTACCTACAGAGGTCAGCAAAACCTCTCTTGCTACTTCTATACCTGGAAGTCGGACGAGTCCTTGCTCAAGGATTGGAATGGAAGCCAAAGCTACTGGGATAGCCAGGTACTTCCTGAGGGCGCTGAGCCTGTAGGACCACAACAGCTTTGCTTGGAGGAGACAACTTCTCCGAAGAGCCAAAATGCCAAGATGATCAATGGCGCATGGCATGAGCCTGACTATTCTCAGTCAAGTGGTTTCAATGTCATCGACTTCCCTATGCACTACAGTTACAACACTGCCGAACAGGCTTTCAGATTGGCAAGTGGCGACGAGTGCTATAATGACGCTACATACAATGTAGTATATGTAGATAGCCATGACTACAGTCCTGGTCCAAACGACACAAATCGTTTTGGTGGTACAGATGCTCAGTGGGCTGAGAACCTCTCTC
>USJD01000208.1 GCA_900554835.1 uncultured Prevotella sp.
GGTGCGGACAAGCATTTGCTCCGCCTCCAGGTTCGCAGTTTTCTGAGGTGCAGTTTTCAGCTGCACTTCGACTGCAAAGTTACAAAAAATAAATTGAACTGCCTATATAAAAGAGGTAGTTTTTGAAAATGAGGTATGGTTAAAAGAAGAAAAGAAACCATATCGAAAACAGAAAAGAAAGAAATATAACTCCTATATATAATAAGGTATAGAAAAATGATTCGCTTAAATTTGCCATCTTTCGACATCAAGGTTTCGGGCTCAAAACAGCATCCCCAGATACTGGATGTGCTGCGCCGGAAGTTCATCACGCTCACTCCCGAAGAGTGGGTGCGCCAGCATTTCGTTCATTTTCTCATCGAGCACAAGGGGTATCCTGCCTCGCTGCTCGCCAACGAAATCCAGCTGAAATGTGGCGACAAGGTGCTGCGCGCCGACAGTGTGCTCTACTCCCGTGAGCTGCAGCCCCGCATGATTATCGAGTACAAAGCCCCTCACATCCCCATCACGCAGAAAGTGTTCGACCAGATTTCGGTCTACAATCTCCTGCTCCATGTCGACTTTCTGGTGGTGAGCAACGGGCTGGAGCATTACATCTGCAAGATGGATTATGAAAGTAAAAAATATGTATTTTTAGAGACCATTCCCGATTATTCCGATTTATTGACATTATGAGAGCATCGGGGCCAGTCCGGAAGTTTTTAAACAGAGCTTTCCCCAGCCTTCAAAATTTGCGAATTTCCGCCCAACCGGCCATCCGTTTTAGAATTCGCGAATTTTGGAGGCCTTTTTCTGCCTCCTTTTCCTCCCCCTTTTTGAGCACTCCTTTCTCTTCCTTTTTGGGTAGCTTCTTTCTCTCCCATCCTCTTTTCCGCGTTATTTTTTAATAAAATTACGCTAAAATCTGCTGAATAGCTAAAAATGAGCGATTTATGAGTGTTTCACCTCAATGGAGGTAATGATTTAGCAACAGTTCTAATTTCTGCAATATGCTTAAATTTGCTGTCAAACAACTCTTTTCGGTTGCAAAAGTACAAAATACTTTTCAGTTACATTCATGTTTCCTAAAATAATGCGCAACCATAAAGACTTTTTAAGTTTTTATGGTTGCTTTACTTATCCCTAATCCAATTCCCGAAACTCAACAGGAGACATTCCTACATTTCGTTTAAACAACTTTATAAAATAAGATGTGTCCTCAAAGCCTAACTTAAAGGATATTTGTTTTATTCGTAATGTACTATAGCGTATCAAACGCTTTGCCTCCAAAATGATACGGTTGTTGATAATTTTAAGCGGTGTCGTTTTGGCATACTGCTGAGTATAAAGATTTAGCGTGGTTTGTGAAACACCTAAAGCCTCTATGTAATCTTTTACCGTATGGTATCCTGTAAAATTATCTTCGACCATTTGAATAAACTTCATATAAACTTGATATGAATCTGATGAAACATTAGTTAAAGAAAATTCATCCCATTCTCCAAATCTTATCATATCAATTAACAATAAAGATAGCAATGAAGCAAAATAACTCGCTTGCAAAGATTTATCTTCATATTGCGAGATAGAAGTTTCTTGTAAGAGTTTTACAATAGGCTTCATTTTTTCTTTCGCTGCTTCTGATATTTTGCAATGGGAAAAATCTTCTACAGGATAAAACAATTTTGCTTTTATTCTTCCCTGCAACTCATTATCTAATTTCAACAAGAAATCTTCTGTGAAACAAATAGCAAGCCCATCTATGTTGTTAAGGTTACGATATGTGTGAAGATGTTTAGGAGATAAGAAAAAAACAGTTTCTTGTCCAACTTCATACTCTTTAAAATCTACGATGTGAGTTCCTTCTCCAGAATAGAACCAAAAAATGCAATAAAAATTATGACAATGCATTTCTTGCGAAGCTTCGGGATGCATCTTTTCTACTAAGGCGAGGGGCGATATATCAAAGAAAGATGTTTTGGCTTGATGTACAGGCAAGTCATATTGTAAGTAACTGAGGTTGTTACGTACGATTCTTTTGGTTTGTAGAGTATCCTTATCCATATTCTAAAATTATAGTTCGCTGCAAAGATAAACAAATTCATGGTAAATTCCAAAAGAAAAATAGCATATTTTAGCTGAATATCAAAATTTACCATAAATGCGTTAGAATTTCCTTTGCAACATAAAAATAATCCTCTATTTTTGTGGCAAATTAATACAAACTAACACTTTTTGATATGAAGAAGGTATTTAATTTTATCGTGATGCTGCTTGTGCCATTGCAAATGTGCCTTGCAGGAAACGTCAAAAAGATCAGCGTGACATTTAACAAGAATGATTTTACGTTGTCAATGAATTCTAGTGGTTTGTTAGACATAATATCTAACAAACATGTAGCTAGTTATGGTGAAGAGACCTCTGAACCAGGACTACCGCTCATCCCTGTAAACGTGCTGATACCAGAAGGTAACTCTTTTGCAAGTTTAACGGTTTCTTCCAATAAAAGTCTTATTCGAGAGAATGTGACTATTGCCACAAACCCTCGAATGATGCCTACTATCAACTTTGCACAAGAGGCTACTGAAGGTTTGCCTAAATATGCTAACAAGGTTTACCCAATTTCTTCTGGAGTATATAAATGCACATCTTGTATGGATGGTTACACCATTCTAAACTTCTTGGTTTCTCCTTTTGAATATGATGCAAGCTCAAAGAAACTTTACCTAAACGAAAGTATAACATTGTCTATAAATTTGGAAAATTCCAATGAAAAGACAACTACACTTTCTATGAATGGGAAGAACATTAGTGACATCATAAAAAGTTTGGTCATTAATGGCGAAGAAGCTGATGCACGGAATATCTCCACGCAGAATGCTTCAACCAATAGTGCTAGAGAAAATATAGAATATCTCATAATCACCTCTCGTGCATTATCGTCTTATTTTCAACCAATATCCCAATGGAAGAAAATGAAAGGTATTTCGTCTAAGATTATCGCTCTTGAGGACATCGAGGCAAATTATACTGGGGCAACAACTCCCCATAAGATTAAATCATGTCTTTATGACCTCTACAAAAACAATGGTTTGAAATATGTCTTATTAGGAGGCGATGACACTATTGTGCCTAAGGCTAGTTGTTATGTTTCGGCAGGAGGATATACCGAGAATGAGATGCCAACAGACCTTTTCTTTGCATGCTTTGGTGGTAATTTTGATTGGGATGGCAACAAAAATGGAATCTATGGTGAAACTACAGACGGGATTGATATGTCACCGTCTATATATGTAACAAGAATTCCAATACGTACATCTACAGATGTAGTAGCTTTTTCCACCAAGTTATTAGCCTATGAAAAGACCCCTTTGAAAGGGGGTTGGGGTAACAACATATTAATGTCTGGTACACAACTTTGGGCGAATTATTCTTCCACACAAAGTGACGCAGAAGCAAAAGGTGATAATCTTTATACAAATTTCATCAAGCCATATTGGGTAGGAACAAGAAAGAAATTCTATGATACCTATACTGATTTTACTGGAGGTGCAGACTATACTTTGAACACTGCAAATCTACAGGAGCAATTCGCTAATGGATATAACTTCTTCGATATAGCTACTCATGGTAGCCCAAATTTATGGGCTTTAGAGTCTGGAAGATATTATACATCAGATGCTGCTAGTATGAAAAGTAACGGTTTTACCATCATAACTACAATGGCATGTCAAACAAACCAATTTGATTCTCCAACGTATGAGCCATGTCTTAGCGAGGCATTCATGAGAAATGCGAACAATGGTGTTGTTGCCTACCTTGGTTGTTCAAGATACGGATGGGGATATTCTGGTGGTACAAGTAGCCTCGGACCTTCACTGCAATATGAGGCACAGTTCTATCAAAACCTCTTCTCTGCGTCTGTTGAGAATAAAAATTATGGAGCAATTGTTGCTGTGGCTAAAGCTGCAATGATAAGTAAAAGTACAAGCAATAACCCTTTTAGGTGGGTTCAATTTGGTTTAAACCCTATTGGTGACCCAGAAATGCCGATTTTTACCTCCAAACCTTTACAATTCTCTGGCGCAACAATAAAAGCAGAAGGCAATGGGATAAAAGTCAGCTCAGCTGTAGATGGATGCAATATTTGCGTAATGAGTACAGCCGATAATGGTGCTTCTTATTATAGCATTCAAAAAAATGTAAAAGAAGCGTCATTCTCTAATGTCAACTGCAATGTGTCAGTATGTATCACGAAACAAAACTACATTCCGTACATAGGACAAGCTACATGTATAAACATTCAAAACGAAACAATAGCTACAGATAAAAGTTATGAGGCAGACCTTATAAAGGTTGGCTCCGCAGTGACATCATCCAAAGCACAAGGACCTGTTGTTCTGAATAGTGGTACGATAAAGCTCAAGGCAAAAAGCATAACTATCGAGCCAACAACCACCATTTCTAATAACGTTAAGTTAACATTGTCAAACGAATAAATTATAGAAAAATGAAAAAGTTAAAGTCTTCACTTTTGTTGCTGCTTTTGGTTTCATTTGCAGTGACAACATCCGCACAGATTACTTATACAGGCGGAAAGTTAGGTGTCAACAATGCTTCAACCAACACATTCTACAGCTTTAATGCTAAAGATTGGACAGGTATGTATATGACATGCAAGTCAAGTAACTTTTTACAGTTTGATTTGACCCCTGCCAACCCAAGAATAGCTGGAACAGGTAACGAAGTGGTGTTTTATAATACCCAGACCCAGACTTTCAACAGTATTCAAGTTGCAAATGTCTATAACTATTCTGATGCGAGAGCAAAAGAAAATGTGCAGACCTTGAAATCTGGTTTAAGCTCTGTACTCAGTCTTAGACCTGTATCCTACAAGTGGAAACGCGAAGCTGTCGTACAATCCCTTTCTTCTGAACCTTCAGAGAAAGAAAACATAACATCAACAGTCGCTTATGGACCTGTGGAAGATGACCAAACGCAATATGGCTTTCTTGCGCAAGAGGTCGAGGAAGTTCTTCCTGATGCTATAAAGACAGATGCGGAAGGACACAAGATGATAAATTATACAGCTATCATTCCTATGTTAGTGCAAGCTGTGCAAGAATTACAAGCTACCGTAGAGACACAGGCACAAAGAATAGAGCAGTTGTCTAATGGAAAGGGAACACAGCTCATAGGTGATGCCAACAACAAAATTTTAAGTTGCTCACCAAATCCAACTAATGGATTCATCACAATCACAACTCAATTGGACAATGACGTCAAAAGCGCAAAAATCATAATAAGTTCCCTTATGGGCAGCCGAGAGAAAGAGTTGACTGTATCACCACAAAGTCCCACTGCTTCAACAAGCATTTCCTCCTTAAACTCTGGAATATATATTGTATCCTTGTTTGTCAATGGGAAACTTGCTGATTATCAGAGACTGATAAAAGAATAACTTTTTGAGAAGAAGTAGGGAGAGAAAACTCTCTACTTCTTCCCAAATTTTTCCATTTATACGTAGCTATGCAAAGAAGACACTTAGATAGAAAAGCTTATTTTAAGGAGTTGGCAAACACAAGTAGGGATTTTTATTTACCTTATTTGTCTAATCTTTACAAAATTGAAACCTCAATGAATATTTTGGAGGTCGGCTGTGGCGAAGGAGGAAACTTAGTACCCTTTGCCAAGTTGGGCTGCAAGGTGACAGG
>USJD01000209.1 GCA_900554835.1 uncultured Prevotella sp.
GGTCACTACACCACTCACAGGTGAGGCAAACTTCACCTCAGGGCATGCCTTATTGACAAACAAGGCATCACCGGCACTGACATGGTCACCCTCGCGCACTACTACCTTAGGAGTAACACCTACAAAAGCCTCAGGAACGAGTGCATACTCGTCAGTCTCTGACACTTGCAGCGCAACATCCTTGGAAGCCTTCCCCTTCAGGTTAATGTCCAAGCCTTTACGTAACTTAATTACATTTGCCATAACTACATATTAAATATTTATATAAACTGATTTTCGTTCTTATTACTTTCGTTGAAAACTATTTCTTTTATCTCCTACAGTTCTCACAAATTATCTTTCTTACAGCATCTTCGCCTGCGAAGATAAATCTGTGGGAATCTGTGTAATCTGTGGGACTTTATACATTAAAAACTGCAAACATTGCTGCAAAATTAGCAAAAAAAAGTAAGAATGGAAAGAAAAAAGGGCGAATTATTCGGTATTGTAATAAAAAAGCAGTATTTTTGCCAAAAAAATTAATAAATATTCAGCGGCCCGAAAGATTTTGTCAAATACACTTTGCAAAATTCATATCGATTCTGCCGCTATTCACATAAATAGTAACGCTCTGAAAAAGTTAAAACATATATTCAACGGCATCATCTGGACACTGGTAGGTGTCTATGTTCTGCTCACTGTATTGGTACACCTCTCTCCAGTACAGCACTTCTTGGGCTCTCAGGTTTCTCATGTCCTCGCCGATAAATTCGATACAAAAGTGACGGTGGGAAGCGTGAATTTGGGTTTCTTCAACCGTATCATCATCGATGACGTGATGATGTACGACCAGAAAGGCGACAGCATGATCTATGCGTCCAGAATATCGGCAAAGGTAAGTCTGCTGCCCCTACTCAACCAGAAGATTTCCATCGCTTCGGCACAGCTGTTCGGTCTGAAAGCCAACCTGTATCAGCAGACGGCACAGAGCAAGCACAACTTCCAGTTTGTGCTCGACTCGTTGGCTTCCAAGGATACTACCAAGCATACACCACTCGACCTGCACATCGGAAGCCTGATTATCCGACATGGTGCAGTGAAGTATGACAAGCGGTATATCGCTTCTAAATCCGGAGTCTTCTCGCCTGCTCATATCAGCATCAGCGACCTCTCGACCCATATCATTGCCAACCATATCACTGACGATGCTATCAATCTGCATATCAAGAAATTAGCGTTCCGTGATAAATCAGGGCTTCAACTGAATTCTCTCAGTTTTAAGTTGGATGCCAACAAGCGTGAAGCTTCGCTGAAAGAGTTTGAACTGCAGTTGCCACATTCCGATATCACCTTAGGCGACATCCATGCCACTTACCGATTTGAAAACGGCAAGTTCGTGCTGCCAAGTCTGCAATATTCGGGCAGTATCGAACAGTCGAAAATCACCCTGTCAGACATCGCCTGCCTGCTCCCTATCTTCCGCCATTTCGAAGATGCCGTGTTCTTCGAAACACAGTTTACTGGCACCTCAACCTCTCTGAGATGCCAGAAAATCAACTTCAAGACGGGAAGCGGCAGCATCAATCTGCAGGCAAAGGGAAGAATCAGCGACTGGAACAGCCGTCCGGCATGGGATGTGGATATCGCCAATCTCAACCTGACCGAAGAGAGCATCAGCTTCATCTCTCATAACTTAGGTAAGAAAATCAATGTTCCTAAAGAAGTGACCCGTCTCGGCGGCATCCACTATGTGGGTCACCTCAGCGGACACGGCGACAGACTCAGTTCGAAGGGAAGATTGGAAACGGACGCTGGAAATGCTGACATCCAACTTGCCAAAAACGGCAAAAATATTCAGGCAAAAATAGCTACCCAGGGAATCGCCCTCGACCGTATTCTTGCCAACAAGACCTTCGGACAGGTGGCTACTGCCATCGAGGTGAAAGGCAATAAGGACCATCTGGTGGCGAAAGGTGAAATCAGCCGATTCGACTACAACAAATACAGTTTCCGCAATATCAGTCTGGACGGTCAGTACAATCATGGACTCATGAAAGGGCTCGCCTCCATCGACGATCCGAACATCCGCGTGAACATTGAGGGAAACTATGCCATCAAGGGCAACAAATACGACATCAACACGCATATCGACCATCTGCAGCCTTCCATTCTCGGAGTGAAAATGGCAGACAGAGACTATTGTCTCGACGATATCAACCTGAGTGCCAACAACCAGAGCAGCGACAGTTATCTCGATCTGGAGGCTCCTTTCATGAGTCTGCATGCCAGAGGACAATACAATCTCTCCACATTGGCATCAAGCATACAGAACATGGTAGCAGAAAAACTGCCTACACTGCCTGGCATCAAGAAGACAAAGGCGAAGGGAGACAACGACTTCACCCTGCAGGGCAACATCTACTCCACCGAGGTGCTCAACAAGATGTTGGGCATTCCGTTGGCTATCAGTTCGCCTATCCACATCAACGGAAACTTGTCGGAACAGAGCAATGAGCTGAACCTCTATCTCAGTGCCCCACTCTTCAGCTATAACGGGAAACCGTTCCACAGCGGCAACGTGGAACTCACCACCCAGGCCAATGCGCTCAATCTGGAAGCACGCATCACGCAGGGAATGCCTTACGAGAAGGCTCCGGAAATCAGACTGAAAGCGGCGGCGGCAGACAATGTGCTCTCCACATTACTTAATTATAACAACCATTCATCCAAACTGCCTGTAAGCGGTTTGCTGAATGCTGACACCCGATTTTCAAAGAATGAACAGGGACAGCTGACCATACAGACCAACGTGAAACCTTCCAGTCTGATGTTAGGAAATACGCAATGGGACGTAAAGGCATCCACCGTGGAATATCACAAAAACCACCTCACCGTGGATAATTTCGTAGTGAAACACGGCAAGCAGCACGTCATCATCAACGGTATGGCAACCCCTAACAGGGAGGATTCCATCGTGGCTGACCTCAAGGACGTAGATGTGGCATACATCCTCAACCTCGTCAACTTCCATTCGGTGGATTTCACTGGAAAAGCGACAGGAAAGGCTATCGTGAAATCTATCTTCCAGAATCCGGATGCCTACGCCAAGTTGGACATCCAAGACTTCACCTTCGAGAACGGACCGATGGGCATACTCCACGCCTTCGTAAACTACAACAAGGAAGACGAGCAGATAGACATCAGGGCTACTGCTGATGAAGGACCTGGACGACAGACCTACATCAACGGTTATGTGTCTCCGAAGCGCAACTATATCGACCTCGGTATTGAGGCTGCCGGAACCAACATGAAATTCATGGAGAACTTCTGCGGCAGTTTTATGGACAATATTGAGGCACAGGGGCACGGAAAGGTGAACGTTGTGGGCGACCTGAAGGAAGTCAACCTCGTGGGAGACGTGGAAGTAAGCGGAAAGATGCACATGAAGCAGTTGGGCACCGAATATCACTTTGACCGACTCCGTGCTCATGCCATCCCTGACGACATCCTGCTGATGAACGATACCATCTATGACTGCAACAACAACATTGCTGTGGTAAACGGTGGCATTCACCATAAGCATCTCACCAAGTTGAGCTACGACCTCGACCTGAAGGCCAAGAACTTCTTGGGGTATGACATCCGAGAGTTTGGTGACAACACCTTCTACGGCACGGTATATGCTACGGGAGATGTGGGCATACACGGCAAGAGCGGTGAGACCGTCATCGACATCGATGCCGTACCGGAGCAAGGTTCTATCTTCGTATATAACGTGGCAAGTCCGGATGCTATCAGCGACAAGAGTTTCATCCACTGGAATGATGCTACACCGGAGTGGGAAAAGCCATTCTCATTCACCAAGAACACGAAAAAGAATGATGACGACGACGATATGGAATCGGATATGCGCATCAACTTCCTGGTGAACACCAACCAGAACCTGACGCTAAAATTGCTCATGGACCCACAGAGCGGTGACTACATCACGCTCAACGGAAACGGCGTGATCAGAGCCAACTACTTCAACAAGGGTTCATTTGATATGTTTGGCAACTATGTGGTGGATCATGGTATCTATAAGTTGACTATCCAGAACATTATCAAGAAGGACTTCGAGTTCTTGCCGGGAGGAACCATCAACTTCGGTGGTAATCCATATAAGGCTGCGCTCAACCTTCAGGCTAAATATGTGGTGAACGGAGTGCCGCTGAGCGACTTGAACATCGGCCGCTCGTTCTCCAGCAACAATATCCGCGTGGATTGTCTCATGAATATCAAGGGCACGCCAAATGCACCGAGCGTAGATTTCTCGATGGACCTGCCTACGGTAAACAGCGATGCGAAGCAGATGATCTATTCGCTCATCAACTCGCAGGAGGAGATGAACCAGCAGGTGCTCTATCTGCTCGGTATCGGAAGATTCTATGCGCAGACAAAGAACAACCAGGCTACTGAGGATGCTGCACAACAGAGTCAGACTTCGCTCGCCATGCAAAGTCTTCTGAGCGGTACCATCTCGCAGCAGATCAACACCGTACTCTCCAGCCTGGTGAAGAGCAACGAATGGAATTTCGGTGCCAACATCTCTACGGGAGACGAGGGTTTCAACAATGCGGAATATGAGGGTATTCTGAGCGGTCGCCTGTTCAACAACCGTCTGCTCTTCAACGGACAGTTCGGCTACAGGGATAATGCCAATGCCACCCAGAGCTTTATCGGTGACTTCGACCTGCGTTATCTCATCTTCCCTAACGGTAATCTCGCCGTGAGAATGTACAACCAGACCAACGACCGATACTTCACCAAGAACAGTCTGAACACCCAGGGCTTCGGTCTTATCATGAAGAAGGACTTCAACGGTCTGAAGGATCTGTTCGGCATCAAAAAGAAAAAGAAGAAGAACAAAGATAAGAGCAAGACTATAGGCAAATAAAAAAGTCTGCGTAAATCCATGAAATCTGATGAAAATTTTGTCCCACAGATTTCACAGATTTACGCAGACTTTTTTATTTGCCTATTTCGTCTGACCGGCATCATCAAATGTCTGGTCATAATCAGACTTCAAGAGGTCGGTATTTTCGAAGGTAAATTCGAAGGCACTACCAGAAGTAAACAGAGGACCGGTATAAGTAGTAACGTGATTCTGCTGGAGTGTCACCTGATTAAAATGAAGCGCCTTAATAACCTCATTATCAGTATTATAGATATTCAAATCAGCCTGAATGGTTTCCTTCTCAGATGAGAGAAATACGTACATAGAAATTGTCATCGCCTTTCCTGGTTTCATCTTTGCAAGGCTCCAACTCCTATTTTGCGTATTGTCACCAGCACCTTTGACACCATATCCAGTAGTAGGATTGAATACCCTGCTGATATTTCCCGACAAAGAAGCTTCTACCTTGGATATGCCAGCAGGCAGTTCATTGCCGCGGCATACTCCGTGAAGGCCGTCTGCGTCCACGGCTGCTTTTTGGTCGGGTGGCGCACACAGCACGCCTCCCCGTGTATCTCCTCCGGCTCATAAAGCGCGCTTAAAAGCAGCGTCAGAAACGTCATGTCATAGGTAAGCGTCAGCGCAGACACTGCGCCGTATTGCCGGCGCAGCGCCCGGCAAAGCCCACAGTAGACGGCGCGGTACAGCTCGTTTTCGCGCACCCGCAGTTCAGGTGCGACGGGTCTCACATACCCGAGCAC
>USJD01000210.1 GCA_900554835.1 uncultured Prevotella sp.
TGATGACGCCCAAGTTTGGTTCGATAGTACAGAAAGGGAAGTTAGCTGCCTGTGCTTTTGCACTAGACAGACAATTGAACAATGTAGATTTTCCCACGTTAGGAAGACCTACAATACCACATTTTAATGCCATTTTATTTTTAAACGTTTAAATATTTGGGTGCAAAGGTACGTTAAATCGAATAAAATACAAAATAATTCGTGGTAAATAAACTAAAAAAGGCATTCACGATGCTGGTGAATGCCTTTCTGATGATTACTTTGAGCAGTTTTTATTATTTTACGACCACTTTTTTACCGTTGATGATATAAACTCCCTGTTTAGGAGTTGAAACACGATGTCCCTGAAGGTTGAAGACTACGTTCTTGGCTTTGACGTCACCGGCAATCTGGCTAATGCCATCGGTATCGGTGCGCACTGCTGTAGCTGATACTTCCTTAGTTACTGAATTGAAGGTGAAGGTAACGTCGTAGATTCCGGCTTCAGTGATGTAGAGGTAAGCATTATAATCTGTGCCAGTGCCATAGCTTTCTGTCCAGGTATGGTTGGCACATACCTTGTATTCGTAAGTCTGGGCGCTGAGGCTTCTGCCCCTCTTTACCAAGGTATAGATATCATTCTCTTGCTTTGTCATCTCGTTGTCTGTGGATAGTTGGTCCCATGCTGCCTCAAATAGTCCTTCGTCTCCAGCAACAGACCATACCTTGCCAATTACGGCATCTGCTTTTTTAGTTACAACGCAGGAAACCTCGTGGGTCTCTGAGTTGAAGGTGAAAGTAAGGTCGTAGGTTCCGTCTGCTGCGATATAAATGGAGGCATTACCTTCTGGGTCATTATCATCACCATAGTTCTCAGCCCAACTGTGGTTAGCACAGATCTTATATTTATAACCGCCTTGAGCAATGGTCAGATTGGTCTTGGTCAGAATGTAGGTGACGTTATCTTCCTGTTTGATCATGTCGTTTTCTGTTGCTTCCGGATCCCATTCTACTCCGAGAATTGTGCCAAATCCAGCTACAGTCCATGTCTTTTCACCAATGACAGCATCACCTGTTTTTTGGGTGGTTACCCCGACTTCGTAGTTGGTTTCATTAAACTGGATAGTGACGTTATAGGTACCTGTCTCTTCTACCATAAAGACATAGTTGGCGGGTTGAGGGTACGATTCTGCCCAATTATGATTCTTCAGGACTTTAAGTTCGTATTTCACATTTTGTTCAAGAATGCAGTCGGTTTTGGTGAGTTCCCAGATACCATTCCCTTTATCGCTCAGGTCATTGTTAGTATCCGTTTCGTCCCAATGAGAACCGAAGAGTGTACTGGAACCTGCTGCAGTCCAGACATCTTGTGCCTGCAGGGTTAGGGTTGCGATACAAAGCATGATAAGGGTAAAGATTGTTCTTCTCATAATTGATGTAATTTAAAGTGTTAATAATTAAAATTGTATGCTTAATACGTTTTCTGTTTAAACGCATTTTTATGATTTAAAATTAGGTTTTTGGCATTACCAGGTGCAAATATACGAATTATTTCAATATGTTCCAAGTTTTTTAGAGAAAAGTTGCCTGATGAGATGGATAAAAAGCAGGATAGCGTGTCTAAAGTATATAGACACACCATCCCGGATGATAATACTCTTTAGATTTCCCCTTTCCACAATCCATGAAGGTTGCAGTATTCGCGAGCCACAACATCCTTGGCTTCTGCGTTGGTCAGGAAGATAGCTTCAGGCTTTTCGCCTGGCTTCAACTCGTGACGAAGCACATCTGTAGGGGTGAGCAACTCTATCCACTGGATGTAATGCTCTGGAAGCATCGGATGTTCTACGCTTCCTACCGTTACACGATATCCGCCCTCGATAGGTTCTATCACAGGCACATGTTTCTCCTTGGCACCATCACTGGTATTTTCCTTCATGAGCTTCATTGGCTCGCCGCAGCAACTGAGCACGGCTCCTGGGTTTACTACTTCTACCACGTTGCCGCAAATCTGGCAGCGGTAGATTTCTCTAATCTTAGTCATAATGATTCCTCCTTAATATTAATTGATGACCAAATTGAATGATAAAAAGCTAACCGGGACAGGATGATAGGATTCTGTCCGGTCTGGATATTCAGGTTTATTCCTCAACAGGACTAAACTCGTCTTTTCCTACTCCGCAAAGTGGGCAAACCCAATCATCTGGAATATCTTCAAATGCTGTACCTGGAGCGATACCGCCCTCTGGGTCACCTACTTCTGGGTCATAAACCCAGCCACAAACATCACATACATATTTTTTCATAATGCTTTTGTTTTTGATGTTAATACTGTTAGTTAATTCACTCACTATCAGTAGAATATATTCTAACTGGTAGATTACGCAAAGATACGTTTTATTTCAATAACTTCCAAGTTTTTTTAGGCAAATGATGTTAAAAGCATGAGTTTGATAGCATATTTACTCAATTTGCCTTATTCTTCCTTGCTGTCAGCTACGATTTGTGGACCGCGTACCTTATCTTTCAGCGACAGACCCTTTCTGATTTCTATATTCACGCCATCACTCAAGCCTGTAGTTACCTGGGTGCGTTCATAGGTCTTATCCTTATTGCTACCTTTTATAATATATACGAAGGTGGAGTCGCCGCTGAACTCGATGGCACTTTCCGGTATGGTGAGTACATGGGTTGCCTTGGAGAGAACGATTTCGGCATTGGCACTATAGCCGGAACGAATCTTTCCACCCTTCACAGAACGGACGGCTGCCTTTACCTCAAACTGGTTGGCACCATTGTTCTCTACAGCCTTTGGTGAAATGTACTCCAAGTCGGCGTCAAACTTCAAGTCCTGCATGGCACCGATAGTTATCTTCATCGGCATTCCAACTACCAGGTTGCCTACCTCGGTCTCGTCGATGTTGCCACGGAAGATGAGGTCGTTCATGTTTGCCACACTGGCGATGGTGGTACCATCGTTGAAGGTATTGGCGAGAATCACGGAGTTACCTACTTTGACAGGAATATCGAGGATAATTCCCGAAATGGTAGAACGGATAAGGGTGGAAGAGGCGCTGGCGTTGCTCTTGGAAACACCATCACGAACTACTTCGAGCGCATCTAGTGCGGCAACCTTCTCCTCCTTTGCCTGCTGCAGCGACTGCTTCACCTTGTCAAACTCATCAGCGCTGACCAGCTGCTTTTTGTAGAGCTGTTCCTCGCGTCCATAGTTTACCTGTGCCTGCTTCAGGTTAATCTCGGCAAGGCGCACACGAGCCTGCGCCGAACTGAGCTGTCCCATGTCCGGAATCACCTTTACCTTGGCGATTACCTCGCCTGCCTGCACGAAATCGCCTGCCTGCTTGCAGATTTCGGTGATGATACCGCTAATCTGAGGCTTTACGTTCACCTCGTTGCGAGGCTCTATCTTACCCGTAATCACCGTGGTTTTCAACACATCGCCCATCTTTGGGGTAAACTCGGTATATTCCACAGGCTTAGGCTGTGATTTCTCATAAAGGAACACGAAGGTTCCGATGAAAATCAAGGCGACTATCGCCGCTACGATCAACTTTGAATACTTTTTCATATCGTAAGTTTAAGTGAAGAGTGAAGAACGAAGAGTGAAGAATTCAATTGCTTTACTTTCGTCTTTCATTCTTATTTTGTTAATATTATTATTTACCAGGAGTTATCATTTAGAGGACAAGTGAATTCTTCACTCTTCACTCTTCGTTCTTCACTCCTATTCGTCTCTCATTGCATCTACAGGCTTGATGCTCATGGCTCGCCACGCTGGGGCAAGTCCGGCTAGGCCGCCAAGGATGCAGATGAGGATGGCTGAAGAGATGGCTGTCCAGAAATCTACCTGGAAGTGGGCGGTGAGAATGCCATCCGTGGTGTTCGCCATCTCCAGCATCTGCAGGATGGCTACTCCAAAGATGATGCCGCTCATGCCTGCCACCAGGGTGAGGAGAATACTCTCTGAGATGATTTGCGAGAGAATCATCTTCGGCGTGGCTCCGATGGCTCGGCGAATGCCTATCTCGGTGGTTCGCTCCTTCACCGTTACCATCATGATGTTGGAAACTCCGATGGCGCCGGCGAGAAGGGTGCCGATACCTACCAGCCAGATGAGGAAGTTGACGCCCTTAAACAGGTTGTCGAGCATCTGGAAGAGCACCTCCGTATTGAATACCATGATTCCTTTTTCATCTGAAGGGTCGATGTCGTGGGCCCTGGCTATGGTTTCACGCATTCGCTGGGCGATGCTGCTCATCACCACGCCCGGCTTACCGGTGGTGGCGATGATGTCGATGGCGGTTCCGCGGTTGTAGGCGGTGCGGAGCACGGTTTGCGGAATGGTGATGGTTTCGTCGGCTCTACCGCCGAAGTTCACGCCATTTCCCGAGCGGTAATCCACACCCACCACCGTGTAATAGGTGGAATCCACTCGCACGCTCTTGCCGCACGGGTCACCGCCGCCGGGGAAGAGGGTCTTGTAAATCTGTTTGCCGATGACGCAAACCTTGCGCTGGCGGCGCACATCCATCTCGTTGATGTATCTGCCGTAAAACATTTTAGGCACGGAAACCTGGGCGTAGTCGGGATTCACGCCCTGCGTGCTGCCGCTGAATTTCTTGTCGCCAAACACCACCGACTTGTTGCCTCCGAAGAGCAGCGGGGTGATGACATCGAGTTCGGGCACCCTGTGGCGCAGTCGCTCCAGGTCTTTCTCTTCCATCTGCCAGGAACGCCCCTTGTTGAATCCCTTGTAGGGTTTGGTGGTGTTCTGCGCCCAGATGATGGCGGTGTTGGTAGCGAAGCCTGCGAAGTTGTTTTGCAGTATCTCCTTCAGTCCCTGACCGCCACCCATCAGGGCGATGAGCATAAACACGCCCCAGAACACGCCGAAGCCCGTGAGCAGACTGCGGCTCTTGTTCCTCGTGATGGTGTCGAGAATCTCTTTATATGTATCTAAATCTAATCGCATAGCCTAGTCTATATATATAATAAGGTGTAAGCAAGAATGAATTCAACATTCAACACTTAGCATTCAACATTTTGCATTATTCTGCTCTCAGCGCCTCTATCGGTCGGATTCTTGCTGCCTTGATGGCTGGGATGAGTCCGGCGATGGTGCCTGCGATGACGATGGCGATGGTAGCACCGATGCAGGTGCCGAGGCCCACCGTAGGGTTCACAAACATGGCGGCTTTAAACAGTCCGGTATCTACGGTGGTGTGGCCGATGGTTGCGTCCATGAATTCGTTTGCCGCCACGCCGCATACCATTCCGATGTAGCCGAAGAACGAGGTGATGATGATGCTCTCGGTGATGATGAGCTTCAGTATCGACCAAGGTTTGGCTCCGATGGCTTTTCTTACACCAAACTCTCGGGTTCGCTCCTTCACGGTGATGAGCATGATGTTGCTTACGCCCACGATGCCGCTCAGCAGGGTGAACAGACCTACTATCCAGAGTGCCGTCTGCATGATGGCGATTCCCTGGTTCATCTGGATATTGTCCATGTATCGGTTCCAGAGCCAGATGGTGCGGTCGTCATCAGGTGCAGCCTGATGGTTGTTGTTGATGCTGGCACGATAGTTCTTCTCAAACTGCTCGTTATCCTCCTGGGTCTTCAGATTCTTGATGGTGAACTCCAGACTTCCTGCATCATCGC
>USJD01000211.1 GCA_900554835.1 uncultured Prevotella sp.
CACCGTTCGGCATCAAGATGGCAGACCGCATCAGTGGCAAGCCGCTGCACATAGACATCTCTGACCTGCCGATGAGGAAAGGCGTGACAACCAACCGCAACAAGTTCGTGCTCGGACCATCGGGAAGCGGGAAGTCGTTCTTCATGAACCACCTCGTCAGACAGTATTACGAGCAAGGCACGCATGTGGTCTTGGTCGATACGGGAAACTCCTACCAGGGACTCTGCGAGATGATCAACAGAAAGACAGGCGGAAAGGACGGTATCTACTATACCTATACGGATGAGAGTCCCATCTCATTCAATCCCTTTTTCACCGAGGATAAGGTCTTTGACATCGAGAAGAGAGAGAGCATCAAGACATTGCTCCTGACGCTTTGGAAGAAGGACAATGAGCCTGCCACACGATCGGAAGAGGTCGCCTTGTCGAATGCCGTAAATACCATCAACAATGATGTAATTACATATACTGCCCATTAGGTAAACAGAAACTATACTTGTTATCACTATCATCCATAAAGTCATCAATGGCTTTTTTTGTTTCCCCCTTGTATTGTTCTTTTGTAAAGTGAAAATTTATTCTAATGTTTTCTCTCACTTTGGCAATATTTAATTTTGATAGTTGTTCAATATTATCTAAAATCAAATCTTTGCCGTTCTCGTCGTGTATGATAAAGTCTATCTGTTTACAATGGTTATTTTGTGAAGCACAGAATAAAGATGTAAAATACTCTTTGTCTGACATACATAGTGAATGACCAAAAAACAAAATGCGCTCAGAAGCCAACATGTCTCTTACAAATTCCATCGAATTGTAATTGCTATGATATGATTTTTTTACGAAACCTAATCCATTAGTTATGTTTGCATCTTGAACTCCCAGTATAATATTATTTTCTTTTAGCGTTCCATGTAAATGTTTTACCGAGCTATTATTGATAGTCGGAATTCTATTAACATCTGTATAATTGTAAGAATATACATTAACCATGTTGCTTAAACGATGCAATAAATATATTGCACATGAACTTTCATTGATAGCTTCGTAACTTATATCAGCTAAGTAGTCGGCAATCCCTTTTTCTAATTTTCCGTATGAGCTACGGATTGTATCTTTTATTTTCTGATTTGGACAAGTCTTAAATTTTTGAACAAAATCAAGTAATGATGCCTCTACACCTCCCCATGTTTCAAGTTGACTTTGATCTTTGATGAATTGAAAGATATTCATATCTATATCCATACCGCAGTTCTCATCTAAAAGAGTACGAAATTGATTACTCTTTAAGAAATCTCTATAGGATGTTTTCAAGCCAAGGTCTAAATCAAAGCCATTTCCTAATATAATTGTATTTGCTGGTAACATAATGTCTTTACTACTTTCTAAATTCTATCTTTTAATATTAAAGCAATGTTCTCAACTATGCCTGTCACAAGTGCATTTCCCATGAGGAATGCACGACGCAAGTCTGACGAACCAAAAGTATGGTTGTCTGGGAACATATTCAAGCGTTCCAACTCCACAGGTACAAGACGGCGATAACGGCCGCTTTCCGTCTTGATGATATGCTTGAAGCGTGAAGGACCAACACCACCTTCGCCAGTGATGATAGTTCGTGAAGCACGGTCGAGATAGTCAGGAAATGCCATTGCACCTTCGCTATAGTTGTACTCAAAACCTGTAGTCTTGTTGATGCGCTTTAATGACTTCGAACCTTTCTGATATTCCCACTTTGGCAAGTCTTCCTCGGAAATGAAGAATTCTTCTGGTACAACCATTTCATCAACAAGGATATCACCAAGTGTAAGGTAAGGCCCATTGTACACAGGAAGTGTGTCAAGAGTATAAACCTTGCCATTAGCCATGACCCCAGAGTTCTTGAATGGGCTTTCTTTCTTACCTTTATTGAAATTGTCCGAGACCTCTGCAATATCATCACTGATATCAAATGAGTTGGTCTTGCCGTCTTTCTCTTGGCAATTGAAAGCCTGTGGCATAATGCCTTCTTTAAGAATCCAATCAAACTTATTGCTCAACTTTTCAAATTGCGCAGCAAGTTGTGTTCCTTTGTGATAAGCTACCATATAGGTACGACGACGGCGTTGTGGCATTCCATAGTCAGCAGCGTTGATGATGCGCCATTCCACAATGTAACCGAGGCTTGACAAAGAAGAAAGAATGATGGCAAAGTCTCGACCACGCTGTTTGGCTGGCGAGTTGAGAAGACGATCAACGTTTTCCAACATCAGATAGTCTGGACGCTTGTCACCTTTCTCTTTCAAAATACGATAGATTTGCCACCAAAGCACACCTTTCTTGCCCTCAATACCACCAGAGCGTTGCAAAGTTGTAGCAACGGAATAATCTTGACAAGGGAAACCACCGCAAAGCAAGTCGCTGTCAGGTATTTCTTCTGTTGGTACGGTTGCTATATCTTCGTTGGAATGGCCTTCAGCCCCAAAGTGTCTGCAATAGATGATGCTTGCATCTTGGCGTTTGGTCGATGGCTCCCATTGGTTGCTCCAAATCGTTTTGAAGTGCTTCGAAGCACGTTCTAATCCTATTCTAAAGCCACCGACTCCAGCAAACAACTCTACTACTTTTATGTCGTTTACCTCTATTTCGGGACGAATATTATCAAACAATCCAAGTTCTCTTACTCGCTGATGTGTCGTGTTGGAATATCTTGCGATTGGGTCGCATAACACCCAATTACCCTCCATTTCCATATCTTTTATCTTATAACTCATTTTCTATGATGTTCTTTACATATTTCTGATTAAACCAATAACAATACTTCTTGACCATACCTCCATTAGGATTCTCTGTCATATCGTCTGCAACTCTTGCCTTTGGACGGACATGGAAGTTCTGGTCATCCTTTGCACTCCAAAAATATTGTGGAGCTATATGATTATCCAATACATTTTGGCGAATGTTATTCCAATATTGTTGAGCCACTTGTAGGTCTTCCTGTGGCATAGTCCAAAAGGCAACCTTTTCCAACTTGTACTCAGGTTCTGTCTTTCCACTTGGTAATTGTAATACATTATCCGTCTCACGGAATATAACGAACAAAAAACGATTAGTGAAAAGTTCGTATAGTCTCGAATCTGTCCATTCCTCGCAATCGAAAACTTCTTGATAGTCTATGTTCTCAAAAGACATGGCTTCCTTTATTGAACCTGTTTTCTTTACTCGAATAGTTTTCATTGTTAAACCTGACTTCTCAAACTCTTCCGACTTGTTCACATTGCTTACGTTTCCTTTTCCAGCAATCGTATTCGAAATGATGAAGTACTTTGACTTAGAGTTGGATGGTTCGATACCTAACATATTACATATTTGTCGATAAGTCTTGCCACAATATTTCTTGAAACGCCCCAACAAAATTTCGTCAACGGATTTGTTTTTCAGTTCTTTGACAGAGAACATCGTTTCCATTGATGGTTTCGGAAGTTCATAATTGCAATAAGCACCGTCTTGATTGTTTTTCTTAACTTCGTCAAGCACGATGCGCATATAGGCTGTTTTCAAACTCCATGCGCGGCGAGGTGCGCCCATCTCGTTATTATGCTGCGGCATCAACGAGTCACCCTTTTGTCCCTTTCGGCAAGCACCAAGATACATCGTATCACCTTCCGACAAGGTATGTGCTTGTCCGTTTCTTATCTTCGTAATGATGGTGTCGTAATCCTTACGAATAATCAACAGGTCTTTCTCTGGTATTTTCCACAATACAGCGAAAAGGAATTGCAAGTCGAGTTTTGAAACCTTTGAATTGTGCAGATAAAACATGATGAGCATTATCAGACATTTCTGATAGAAATGAGACTCCTCGAATGTTTTATTCCAATCAGCCGTATAGTTTATCATGCTGCAAACAAGTCTCTCTTTTATCAGCAGTTCTTTCTTGGCAGATTCTTTCAGCGGAGTGCACTTCAATTCTGCATTCACAAAAGCAAAATCAGCTTCTTGGCGAGAATTGAGGTCATATTTGAAGAACAGTTCTTCCACAAGTTGTCCTAAACTGCCTTTTCCTTTATGTTCTTCTGCATCTGGAGCAAAGTCACGCAGGCACTTGTTCACCAACTGCTTGCTGTAATTGAATATGGACGAAATGTCCTTTTCGTTGTATGGTAGGTTCGTCATTTGCCTGTTTATCTATTCTTTTTTAATCCCCTCGAATTCGATGGGTTAGATTTTTATCTTATTTCTCCAATTGTATCGAAATCGGTACTTTTTACCACATTCAATGCTGCCCTCTTATCCAGAAAGCAGCATTGAAATCTTTGTTTTATAAACTATCAGCCTTCAATTTCATTGTCACCCGAAGAAGAACTGCCACCGCTTGGCTTTGAGCCACTGCCAGAAGTAGAACCTCCACTCGAAGGCTTGTTACCATTATCAGGAGTTGTTACCGAAGAACTGCCCGAAGTGGATGGTGCTTTGGCTTTTTGCCCGATAACCTCACGCTTATAATGGGTGACTTCTGTGTTCACATAGTCAATGAAAGCCGTATAATCCTTTTCGCCAAAGACCAGAGCGAGGGCATTCACCATCTTTACCAAAGCACGGTAAGCGTCATCACTTGCTGTACGAGCAGTTTTTAATGCTCCAACAGTTATACCTATTTTCTCGTTGGTGCGCTGCAAGGTAAGAGTTCTTACACGTTCGTTGGCTTCCTTCATGTTGGTAACAAAGGCTGTTAAGCCCAACTTTGCCACTTGCTCGGAATACTTGCCTTCAAGGTCTGTAATGAAGTTGACCAAAAGACCTGTCTCTTTGTCAAGTTGGTCGGCAGTATTAATCTTGTAGTCCTTGATGTGCTGGGAAAGAATCTTTGCAGCCTGTGCCATGTCTGCAATAGGCATGGCGAGGAAGCCTTCAACTGCTTTCTTGTAGCCAGCATAAAGGGCATCACGGTCGCTGTCTGCTTTGGCTATCTCATCAGTCAAGAGACTTTTCTGTGAAATCTTCAAGGCTTCGTCCTCTGCTGCAACGGCAGCCTTAAAATTACTGACAAGTTCCGATGCCTTGCCTTTGACAGCAGTGTCTGCTTCGGCACGTGCAAGAATGTTACTTACAAACGTGAAATGCGCACCGTTATTCATGCGCTGGATGTTGATGTCTGAAATCTCTTTCATGATGTTAAAGATTTTAATTTGACAATTCGTTATGTGCGTTGTCGGATTCCTCCGATTGCAATGGCTAAAATATAAAAATTATCGAGAAAACCGCCACCTTATTACGAAAATTTTATCATATTGTGAGAAAAAGATAGTTTTTTCCTATAAAAAAAGATTTTGATGCTAGTTTTTGGGATGTTTTGAAACAAAAAGTTGCTATAAACTGGAATCAGCAGGCATCTTTACATTTTGCGGGCATGGAATCAGGAATCAAAACATCCAACGGCAATTGAAAGTAGCCTTTGACTGCAATCAAAGGTCCCAACGACACATGAATGTAGGTATTGATTGCAGTCAATGGCTTCAATGAGGTTAAAAGTATCTGTTGATTACGATCAGCAGCCTCAACGACTCTAAAAGTGGCTGTTGATTGCAATCAAGACTTTCTGTTAACATCAAAAATAAAAATGTTTTCTAATCAATGCCCTCCATAACCCAACAAAAAAAGCATGGCGCAAATCACTGC
>USJD01000212.1 GCA_900554835.1 uncultured Prevotella sp.
CTACGATACGGATACCTGTTGTCTCGTCAGCGTTATCACCCTTCATATCCTTCAATGCCTCGAGAGCACGGATATAAGTAGTTCCACCACCAGCAACGATACCTTCCTCGATAGCGGCACGGGTAGCGCAGAGTGCATCGTCAACACGATCCTTCTTCTCCTTCATCTCAACCTCAGAGTTGGCACCTACATAGAGGACAGCTACACCACCGGCGAGCTTAGCCAGACGCTCCTGAAGTTTCTCCTTATCATATGAAGACTTGGTATTCTCAATTTCGTTCTTGATCTGAGCTACGCGATCCTGGATATTAGCCTTCTCGCCATGACCATTAACGATAGTTGTATTGTCCTTGTTGACGGTAACCTTGTCTGCTGAACCCAGCATATCCAAAGTTGCCTGTTCCAACTTCAAGCCCTTCTCCTCAGAGATAACAACACCGCCTGTCAATACTGCGATATCCTCCAACATGGCCTTGCGACGGTCACCGAAGCCAGGAGCCTTTACAGCACAAATCTTCAAACCGCCACGCAAACGGTTAACTACCAATGTAGTCAAAGCCTCAGAATCAACATCCTCAGCGATAACCAACAAAGGACGACCGCTCTCAGCAGCAGGCTGGAGGATAGGCAAGAACTCCTTCAAGTTAGAAATCTTCTTATCGTAAAGAAGGATGTATGGGTTATCCATTACACACTCCATCTTGTCAGCATCTGTCATGAAGTAACCGCTCAAGTAACCACGGTCGAACTGCATACCCTCAACTACACCGATGTTGGTATCACGGCTCTTGCTCTCCTCGATAGTGATGACACCATCCTTAGAAACCTTGCGCATTGCGTCAGCCAAGAGCTTACCTATCTCAGCATCATTGTTGGCAGAAACAGTAGCCACCTGCTCAATCTTATCGTAGTTGTCATCTACCTGCTCAGCATGATCCTTGATGAAAGCAACGACAGCTGCCACAGCCTTATCGATACCACGCTTCAAGTCCATAGGATTAGCACCAGCAGTAACATTCTTCAAGCCCTCAGTCACGATAGCCTGAGTCAGGATAGTAGCAGTAGTAGTACCATCACCCGCATCATCACCAGTCTTGCTGGCAACACTCTTAACGAGCTGGGCACCGGTATTTTCAAACTTATTTTCCAACTCTACCTCCTTAGCAACGGTAACACCATCCTTAGTAATCTGAGGAGCACCAAACTTCTTTTCGATTACCACGTTGCGGCCCTTAGGACCAAGAGTTACCTTTACTGCGTTAGCCAACTGATCGACGCCCTTCTTCAAGAGGTCGCGAGCATCCATATTGTATTTAATATCTTTAGCCATTTTCTTTTATCTTTTTAATGTTGAATGTTAAATGTTGAATGTTGAGTTAAAACAAAGCAATTGAATTCTTCACTCTTCGTTCTTCACTCTTCACTTATTCTTACTCTTCTACCACAGCGAGCACATCGCTTTGGCGCATCATCATATACTTCGTACCATCAAATTCGAGTTCAGTACCAGCATATTTTCCGTAAAGAACGGTATCGCCCTCTTTGAGAATCATCTCTTCATCCTTCGTACCCTTACCTGTAGCAATGATTTTACCACGCTGTGGTTTTTCCTTTGCTGTATCTGGGATAATGATTCCACCTACTTTTTCCTCGGCTGGTGCAGGAAGTACCAGCACTCTGTCTGCTAATGGTTTAATGTTCATGATTCTATATTTTTTAATTGTTATGACATATGATTGCGTTTACACCAGAATCAGAGTCCGATGCTTCACACCCACGACATATACGAAAAATGTGCCAAACCGGAAAGGCTGACACATTGACACTTTTAGATACTGACATTTTTACATAAACGCTGCATATCTTTACTTTTTTCATAAATTTCAAGCATTTTATTTTTTCATTCGGGATATTCTTCTTAATTTTGCCATCGGAAAGAATCATACACATTATTAATATATATACATTTATATAATATACAGCAATAGAATTATGGATTACAATATGATAGGCACCGCATGGTCGCTCCTTCCTCCTATCGTTGCCATTGCACTGGCTCTGAAAACGAAGGAGGTTTATTCTTCACTCTTCATCGGCATCATCTTAGGAGCCGTAGAATACTGCATATCTATGGGTACGGGCTTAGACGGATTTCTCGTCCATCTCACCAACCATACCGTCATAGAAGGAGATGAAACCAAAGGATACGGACTGATACATTGTCTCTCAGACCCATGGAATGTCGGCATCCTGATATTCCTGGTATTATTAGGTTCCATCGTATCTCTGATGAACAAGGCAGGAGGTTCAGCAGCTTTCGGCAGATGGGCATCCAAGCACGTGAAGACTAAGATGGGGGTTCAGGTAGCCACCATCCTGTTGGGCATACTCATCTTTATCGACGATTACTTCAACTGTCTCACGGTAGGTTCAGTGATGCGCCCTATCGCCGTTCGCAATGGCGTGACCAAGGAAAAATTAGCTTATCTCATCGACTCCACGGCAGCACCCGTCTGCATCATCTCCCCAATCTCCAGTTGGGCAGCAGCAGTTTCCGGTTTCGTTTCCGGAGGAGAGAACGGACTCGCCCTCTTCTGCAAAGCCATCCCCTTCAATTTCTATGCCTTCTTTACCATCCTCTTCATGTTTGGTATAGTCTGGTTAGGCTTCGACTTCAAGGCGATGAGCAAATACGATGCCCGACTGAAGGAATGGTATGAAAGAACCAATGGAGGAAAACTCGACGAAGTGAGCGGCACCAAACTGCACATCGTAGAACATGGTGTGGGAGCCAAGAAGGGCGAAGAGGCTACAACTAACAAGGGTTCCGTGGCCGACCTCGTGATACCGATAGTCCTGCTCATCATCTTTTGCATGACGGGCATGGTATATTCCGGAGGATACTTTGATGCAGCCAGCGCCAACTACCACCATTTCGTGGATGCCTTCGCAGCAAGCAATGCCTCCGTAGGACTTGTCATCGGTTCATTAGGCTCCTTCATCCTGACCATCATCCTCTTTGTATCCCGCAAGACATTAGCGTTTACCGATGCCATGAGTAGCCTCATCAAAGGCTTCGAGGCGATGGTACCAGCCATACTAATCCTAACATTAGCGTGGACGCTGAAGAGCATGACCGACTCGTTGGGAGCAGCAGAATACGTATCAGGCGTAGTATCCAACAGTGCAGCTGGACTGCAGCAACTCTTACCAGCCATCATCTTCATGGTGGCAGCATTCTTAGCCTTTGCCACAGGCACCTCATGGGGCACCTTCGGCATACTGATTCCAATCTGCATCGCAGTATTCCCTGCCGCCGAGCCGCTTCGCATCATCTCCATTTCAGCATGTATGGCAGGAGCAGTGTGTGGAGATCATATCTCCCCAATCTCCGACACCACCATCATGGCAAGTGCCGGTGCCGAGTGCAAGCATGTGCATCACGTATCCTCCCAGTTGCCATATGCCCTCACGGTAGCCACGGTATCCTTCATCACCTTCTTAATAGCAGGCTTCACCCAGCAGTTGGGCATATTCGGCAGTGCCGTCATATCATGGATATGCGGCATCAGCTTATTGACAGGAGCCCTCTATATATTGAAAAAGAAGCTCTAACTCCTTACCCACGTCCTCTGCGCAAAAACAACCTGGCGAGGCTCTGATGCCCCACTTCCAGCAAGGCGATCCCATCCCGCACAACCTGGCGAGGTTCTGATGCCCCACTTCCAGCAAGGCGGTCCCATCCCGCACAATAATCTGGCGAGGGCTCTGATGCCCCGCCAACCTTAGAGCGCAGCGGTTAAGAGCGACGAGGAGGAGCGGTTACATCCCTCTCCCTTTTGTAAAGGGAGAGGGCTTGGGAGTGGGTTAAGGATCCCCTCTTCGCAAGAGGGGAACAGGGGAGTCGAAAAAACTATTCTTTCAATGTGATGTTCCAGAGGAACAACATATTACCAATAATATACCTCCTCCACATTCTCTTTGGTTCTTTCAGCAAACGATACAGCCATTCCAGACCGTGCTCCTGCCACCACATCGGAGCACGTTCCACAGTACCAGCGAAGAAGTCGAATACGGCTCCGATTGTTCCAACATGGCAGTGAATATCCAACTCTTTCCAATGCGAATAAGTCCATTTTTCCTGTTTAGGTGCGGTCATACCAATCCAAAGCAGATCAGGGTTAGCAGCATTGATGGCATCAATAATCGCCTTATTGTCCTCATCCGAGAACTCTGGCTTATAAGGAGGCGAGTAGGTCACCACCTTCAGATAAGGATACACCTCAGCCGCCCGCTTCACAATCAGGTCGAGCACTTTCTGCGAACTACCCATAAACATCACCGTACCACCCTTTTTCTCCAGTTTTTCCATTTCGAAAGAGAACAAGTCCCATCCCGCGATACGTTCCTTCGGCTGGCTCTTCGCCTTAATCCATCGACACGCCTTCACGATGCTCACTCCATCCGGAATCAGCACATCACCATTCATCAGCGCCTCAGCAAAGAGCGAGTCCTTGCGAGCAGTATTATAAGAATGAGCATTAACAGTATTAATGAGCAATTTGCCCTCTGGCAGCGAGGCGAGTTCCGCCTTACTACCCAAAATATCCAAAGATTTTAAACAAAACATTATAGTAATTTTTTAATTATCAAAATTAGAAATAACCCAATAGCAGTACCATACACAGGCAGAGGCATGTGCATGATAAAAAGTATTTTTGACTTCACATTTCCTGTTAAACTTTGATAAAAAGAAGTCATAAATCATACAACTTACATCAAAACGCCCTATATTTGCAATCAATATTAATTAAAACAGATAACGTTATGGCACAGACATCAATGACAGTCAGAATAGACTCACAACAGAAAGCTATGTTCGACAGCCTCTGTGAGCAGTTTGGCATGAGTGCAAATGCAGCAATCAATGTATTTGTCAAGGCGGTAATCCGCACACGAAGTATACCTTTTGCCATCAAGGCAAAGGAAAGCAAAGAAGACAAGGTTACAGCCGAAGCAATAGAAGCATTTGAAAACATGTGCAAGACAGCAAGAGAAAACAACATAGAAATGTCTCTTGATGAGATCAATGCAGAGATAAAAGAAGTCAGACGATTAAGAAAAGAACGCAATGGTGTACGCAGTTATTGATACCAACATATTTGTATCAGCAACCAAGTGAACTACCACCATACTTTATCTACACCACGACCAAATAAGAATCCCTACTCCCTGCGGTCCCATCCCGCACAACCACCTGGCGAGGGTTCTGATGCCCAAATACAATGCAGTCACAAACAGCCCACAGCAAGGCGGTCCCATCCCTTACAACCATTTTAGCAAGTCTTCACCCCTGCAGGTTCATCCCCGCTAAAACACCCCTGGCGAGGGCTCTGATGCCCAAAATATAATAGCAGTCCACAAGCAACAAATTCAGCAAGGCGGTCCCATCCCGCATAACAACCTGGCGAGGGCTCTGATGCCCCGCCAACCTTATAGCGAAGCGGTTCAGAGCGACGTTTCTGTCCCCTACAAGGGGAACCGAAGGGGTCGTAAAGACTATTGAAAGGAACGGTTACATCCCTCGCCCTTTTGTAAAGGGAGAGGGCTTGGGAGTGGGTTAAGGA
>USJD01000213.1 GCA_900554835.1 uncultured Prevotella sp.
CTGACCAATCTGACGGTCGTGGTCTACCCAACCTGCATCAACAGCTGCACGGGAAGCACCTACCTCGCCATGGAGGAGATGAGCCAACTCGAAGAGCTGGTCGAAACCTTCCTTGCTTCCTACACCATAACCGCCGGCTACAACGATGGCAGAACCCTTCAGGTTGTGCTTGGCAGCCTCTACGTGGTGGTCGAGTACCTTTACTACAAAGTCCTCAGCAGGAACATACTTGCTTACCTCTGGGTAAACTACTTCCTTCTTGCACTCTCCCTCGTAGATGCTCTTCTGCATCACGCCAGAGCGAACAGTAGCCATCTGTGGACGATGATCAGGATTGACGATAGTAGCCACGATGTTTCCACCGAAAGCAGGACGGATCTGATAGAGCAGACCCTCATAGTGCTTGCCACTCTTCTTGTCGTCGTAATCACCAATCTCAAGTTCTGTACAGTCGGCAGTCAGACCGCTGGTCAATGAAGAAGAAACACGAGGACCGAGGTCGCGGCCGATAACGGTGGCACCCATCAGTGCAATCTGAGGTTTCTCCTCCTTGAAGAGGTTGACGAGAATGTCTGTATGAGGGGCTGAAGTGTATGGGAACAAACCCTCAGCATCGAAAACAAATAATTTATCTACACCATAAGGGAGAATCTGATCCTCTACCTGACCCTTGATGCCGGTACCAGCCACGATGGCATGGAGCTCCACGCCCTGCTGGTTGGCGAGCTTACGACCCTTGGTGAGCAATTCCTGAGATACTTCGGCAACGGTTGTGCCTTCTACCTCGCAATATACAAATACGTTGTTCATTGTCTTTTTTAATAAAGCATTTTAAAATGAATCGGTTTGCTGAATCATCAGTGATGATTAACCGATAATACTTTCGTTCAACAATTCCTTCATCAAGCCGTCGATGTCCTCATCGCTGCTGGTCAAGGTCTTGCTTTCCTTAGCCTGGAACACGATGTTCTTTACAGCCTTCACCTTGGTAGGTGAACCGCTCAAACCGCACTGTGCAGGGTCGCCGTCAACATCGGCTACGCTCCACTGGTTCAGAGTCAGGTAAGGGCGCTCCTCATAGAGATTAGCCCAAGGCTCATCACCCTTGCGCTCCATAGGGCAAGTAGCGTATTTATATTTCATTACGAGCTTCACATTGCATGGGCGACATGGAGCTGCACTACCATTCACGGTAATAACCAATGGCAATGGAGCTTCTACTGTCTCTACACCACCATCGATGAGGCGGCGGATAGTAGCCTTGCCATCTTCTACCTTCAGAATCTCCTCTGCATAGGTAACCTGGTTCAATCCCAACTTCTGAGCCACCTGTGGACCTACCTGAGCAGTATCACCATCGATAGCCTGGCGACCACCAATCACGATGTCAACGTCACCAATCTTCTGGATACCAGTAGCAAGGGCATAGGAAGTTGCCAATGTATCAGCACCGGCAAAGAGACGATCGGTAAGCAACCAACCCGTATCTGCACCACGATAAAGACCCTGACGGATGATTTCGCCAGCACGTGGAGGACCCATTGTCAAAATACCAACTGTAGAACCAGGATTCTGCTCCTTCAAACGAAGAGCCTGCTCCAATGCGTTCAAATCCTCAGGATTGAAGATTGCAGGAAGGGCTGCACGATTTACGGTGCCTTCGGCAGTCATCGCGTCCTTACCCACATTTCTTGTGTCAGGTACTTGCTTGGCAAGTACTACGATTTTTAAACTCATATTAATAAATGGTTATTGTTATAATATTCTAAGTTTGTTAGTGTTCGGTACTCAAGTTGTCCGTTTTCGAGTTCGCTTTTCGGACTGTCCAATGTCAATTTGGGACAAAACACAGCCGCAAAAGTACCATTTTTTTGTCTTTTACCAAAATATTTCGTTATAAAAATGCACAATTTTGCTTTCTTTGTGCGCAAAATAGAATATTTGTGCATGTTTTTCTTGGAGTTATGGAAGAAATGTTGTAGTTTTGTAGGCGGAATGAGAAGGGGTGTTTTTCCTCTTATACGTCTCATATATAAGAAACTACAGCAAAACAATAAAAGGAATCAACAATATATGAAAAAGGTTTTTGTAAGTGGTTGTTATGATCTGTTGCACAGTGGTCATGTTGAGTTCTTCCGCCAGGCTTCACAGTTTGGTGAACTCTATGTGGGTATTGGGTCTGATCAGACAATCCTCGGTTATAAGCACCATAAGACGTTCTATCCGGAACAGGAACGCCTTTTTATGGTGAAGTCTATCCGATATGTAAAGGATGCTTTCATCAATCAGGGTGACGGCATCATGGACTTTATTCCTACGGTAGATATGGTGAAGCCGGACGTCTTTGTTGTCAATGCGGATGGTGGAAGTGAAACCAAGCGCAAGTTCTGCGAGGAGCGTGGCATTGAGTATGTGGAACTGCAGCGTACGCCTGCTGAGGGATTGACAGCCCGTTCCAGTACAGATATCAAGAATTCTACCTGTCAGCTTCCTACTCGTCTAGACCTGGCGGGCACCTGGATTGATCAGCCTTACGTAAGCTGCTATGCACCAGGATGGGCTATCACCATGTCGCTGGTGCCAACTTTCGAAGTGCGTGAGCGTTGCGGACTCTCTACTTCTACCCGCAATATGATCAAGAAAATCTGGCCGATGAAGTTGCCAGACATGAATCCTGAGATTCTTGCCAAACTCGTTTTCTGTTTTGAAAATGATCCTGAGCGTAGTGATGGCATCATCAGCGGTGCGCAGGATTCTATCGGTATCTGTATGCCTGGATTGGTCAGACATTATTACAATAACCGTTTCTGGCCGGAGAAATTTGAAACTTGCAGCGATGAGGTGGTGTTGACTTGGTTGGAGAGTCATATCTGTATGATTCCGATGGATCCGCGCCGCCCTGGTTGTTCTGTGGTGGAAGGCAAGGATATTACAGAGGTGAAGGTAAAGGCTCTTGCCAAGGCTGCAGATGACTGTTGGAATGCGATTCTTTCCAAAGATTTTCCTGCATTTGCAGCAGCATTCAAGGCTTCGTTTGATGCACAGGTTGCCATGTTCCCTGCCATGATTCAAGGTTGCGTACAGGGCTTTATCGACCAGTATTCTGTTTTGCCGGAAGTGCATGCTTGGAAGATGCCTGGCGCAGGTGGCGGAGGCTATCTCGTACTCGTGGTCGATGATGTGAAGGAGTTTGCAGGAAAGCATCCTGAGGCTATCGCATTAACAATTAGAAGAAAATAGGAATTTGGTACGATGAGTAAATTGGTAGATAAGAAATATCTTTTTCCCTTTGCCCTTGTGGCATCCTTGTTCTTCTTCTGGGGATTTGCCCATAGCATCCTTGATATTCTCAACAAGCATTTTCAGGATGCGCTCGTTATCTCTAAGTGGCGCTCGGCTTTGGTGCAGGCGATGGTGTATGGTGGCTATTTCATCATGGCGCTTCCTGCCGGTTGTATTATCCGTAAATGGGGTTATAAGGTAGGAGTCATCACGGGTCTGATTCTCTATGGTATAGGTGCTTTGCTCTTTATTCCGGGTGAGCGTCTGATGTCTTTTGAGTTTTTCCTGATGTGTCTTTTCATCATCGGATGTGGATTGACTTGTCTGGAAACGGCTGCGAATCCTTATGTCACTGTGTTGGGTGATGCGAAATCGGCTCCTTCTCGTCTCAATCTTGCCCAATCGCTCAATGGATTCGGATGGATTGTCGGTCCATTGGTAGGAGGATTGGTTGTGTTCAGCGGTGAGGATGGTAATAGTGGATCTGTAGCTTTGCCGTATGCGGTGATAGGTGTGATCGTCCTGATTGTGGCATTTGTCTTCAGTCGAATCCAACTGCCTGAAATTGTTGACGCTCAGGTGGAATCTGGGGATAATAAAAAGGCTTCGGCGTGTTGCAAGGATGCTTCAGAGGCAAATACAGAATTTGCTGAGAGAAATTCAGAGTTTTCTGAGAGCCCTATATATAATAAGGTGGAAAATGGTCTGATGGGGGAGAATAAGAGGGATTGTCATTGCGAAGTTTCGCTTTGGCAGTCTTCCGTCTTCGTATTCGGCCTGATAGCTTTGTTCTTTTATGTAGCCTGTCAGACGGGCATCAACAGTTTCTTTATCAATTATGTGACGGAGAAGGTTCCTACGATTTCTTCTCGTGTGGCAGCATTGATCTTGTCTTTTGGAGGCATGGGCTTGTTCTTCGTGGGTAGATTGGCGGGTAGCTGGTTGATGAATCGTATGGCTGCGGCAAAGGTGCTGCTGTATTGTGCCATTGGCGGTATTGTCTGTATGATATTTGTGATAGCCGGTTCGGGTGTTCCAGCTTTGGTGGCATTGATTCTCACCTATCTCTGCGAGGCTACGATGTTTCCTACTACATTTGCCTTGTCCCTCAAAGGTCTCAGTGTCAGCAATACCAAGCGCGGTTCGTCTTTTCTCATTATGAGTATTGTAGGCGGTGCGATTGCTCCGTTGCTGATGGGCGTGATAGGAGAAAATAATATGGCGATAGGCTTCTTTGTACCGCTTGTCTGCTTTATCGTAGTGGCTGCTTTTGCGGCAAAAGTTATCCGAAAATAATGAGGGATCCAGAAGTTCCTGCTATGCTCTTCAAGCGGTCCCTCGGGGATCACGTGACGGGGAACCGATGAACATGAGACGAGCAATGAGGGATCACGCGACGGGCAACGAGTGCCCAAACTAAGGGTTGTAATTTGGGCAACGCAAAATTGACTTTTCCTGATTTCTCTGACTTTTTACTCTTCTTGTTCGTGTAGTACAAAAAACAGTTTTATTCAAAGCTCTTGAGGCGGGCGATGTATTTGCCCAAGATGTCGAACTCGATATTTACGACAGTTCCTACTTCAATGTTGCAGAAGTTGGTGTTTTCACGAGTGTAAGGGATGATGGCTACAGTGAAAGTGTTGTCTGTAGGTTCGCAAACGGTGAGCGATACGCCATTGACCGTTACGCTACCTTTGTCAACGGTGAAATATCCCTTGCGTGCCATTTCCTTATTGAGTTCATATTCGAAGGTGAAATAGGTGGAACCATCTGCATCTTTTGTGGCGATACATTTAGCGGTTTCGTCCACGTGTCCCTGCACGATATGACCGTCCAGTCGGCCGTTCATGATCATTGATCGCTCCACGTTTACCTTGTCGCCCACCTTGAGCAGACCGAGGTTGCTTCTATCCAGGGTTTCCTTCATGGCGGTAACGGTATAGGTACCGTCCTTGATTTCCACCACGGTGAGGCAGACGCCATTGTGCGCCACGCTCTGGTCGATGCTGAGTTCATCTACGAAAGAACAAGACAGGGTAAAGTCAATGTTCTCTTTATCATGCTTGATAGCCACAACGGTGGCCATTTCTTCTACGATTCCACTAAACATAATTTCTGTATTAATTAAAATATGATGTTGCAAAGGTACGAGAAAAAAAGAAATCTCCCAACTTTTCTATCTGAAATGTTGGGAGATTTATATTATATTAATGCTTCATTATATGAATGCATCATTCTTATCAGTGATTTATGCACCTATATGAAATAGGCTGAATTCTATGCAGTATGTCCTTTCTTACATCACATATGTATTAAATGAATGTGACTGA
>USJD01000214.1 GCA_900554835.1 uncultured Prevotella sp.
CGTGAGGAAGCTGATGAAGGAAATCCTCACATTCTGCCTCCTTTGTAAACTCTTTTGCGAACTTGCGAAGCACAGGCACACGAATGCCTATGAAACTCTCCACAGGCACTCCCGGTGTCAGTTTGGCTTGGAAAGCAGCATACTGCTTATCCTGCATGGCGAACAGTCTTTCTTGAAATGAAGTCATAAATTCTTTGTTTTATATTGAGCCTTAGTTGGAGTGATTGTCTCTTTATTCTGTAGGTTTCACCACAGCTCTCCACTCCATAAACTGCTTGGTCGTTTCTCCGCTATGATGGTCGAGGAAGAGACTATGGGCGGTGTCGAGCTTGCCAATCGCCTGCATGTCTTCAGCATCAAGTTCGAAGTCGAAGAGATTCAGATTCTCTTCCATTCGTTCCTTGTGAATGGTCTTCGGGATGATGATTACATCGCTCTGCAACAGCCAGCGCAAGGCTACTTGTGCGGCAGTCTTTCCGTATTTCTTGCCAATCTGGGTGAGGGTAGGGTTGGTGAACAGTCCGTTCTGACCTTCTGCCAATGGAGCCCACGCCATGAGCTTGGTGCCAATCTCATTCATGAATTTGCGGGTCTCGTGCTGCTGGTTGAACACATGCGTCTCCATCTGGTTCACTATTGGCGCAATCTCCATGTTTGAAGCCAGGTCGATGAGATGATCAGGGAAGAAGTTGCTCACTCCGATGGCACGAACCTTTCCTGCCTTGTAAGCTTTCTCCAAGTCGCGATAAGCACCATAGCGGTCGCAGTAAGGCTGGTGGAGAAGCATCAGGTCGATGTAGTCGGTCTGCAGCTTGCGCAGACTCTCGTCGATGCTCTTCATGGTCTGTCCCTCGCCATAGTTGGAAGGCCAAACCTTGGAAACGAGGAAAATATCATCACGATTCACACCGCTCTTCTTCCATGCGTTGCCAACCGCTTCCTCGTTGAGATAAGCTTGTGCAGTATCTATCATCCGATAGCCCACGCTGAGAGCATCCAGCACACAACGCTCACACTCGTCAGGTTCCACCTGATAAACACCATATCCCAGTTGTGGCATTTCCACGCCATTGCTTAATTTTATCTTCTTCATAATTGTAAAATCTTATTGTTATTATTTTAACTTGTTATATTCCTCGTCGCTCACAGGCTCCAGCCACTCGTTTGAGCTGTTCTCACCAGTAATTTCAAAGGCGAGGTGAGCAAACCAGCTGTCTTTTGCAGCCCCGTGCCAATGCTTCACGTTGGCTGGAATGTGGATGACTGTGCCTGGGAGAATCTCCTGCGCAGGCTTGCCTTCTTCCTGGTACCAGCCACGTCCGGCTACGCCTACCAGCATCTGACCACCGCCCTTTGTGGCGTGATGCGTGTGCCAGTTGTTGCGGCAACCTGGCTCAAAGGTTACGTTGAAGAAAGGTATCTGACTGTCAGATATTTGTGCCAGATAACTGTTTTCCTTGAAGTATTTGGCGTAAGCGGTGTTAGGCTCGCCGATAGGGAAAATCATCTCACGCTGGAATGCAGCCTTTGCGTCTTCGCCTTTTACGTCTTCGCTCCACACCTCCTTAGCCAGATTGAATGCAGCCCAGGCTTTTGGCCAGCCGGCGTAGAAGGCGATGTGAGTGATGATTTCTGCCGCTTCCGTGCGAGTAATTCCGTTATTCTTTGCCGACTGCAGGTGATATTTCAGCGAACTGTCGGTGATTCCTTGGCTGATGAGCGAAGTGATTGTTACCAAACTGCGGTCACGCAATGAAAGCAGGTCATTGCGGCTCCATACTTCTCCGAAGAGAATGTCGTCGTTGAGGTGGGCGAACTCAGGGGCGAACTCACCCAGTTGGGTGCGCCCTGCTGTCTGTACTATTTTCTGTTGTGCCATTATATTGAGTGAAATAGTCGTTAATATGATGAATGTTGCAAATTTTTTCATAAGAATCAATAGTTGAGTGTCTATCCCTTAAACTGATTTTCCCAACTCGTATGCTTCCTGCAATTTCCTGTTGCCCTCAATAGTGCGTGGAGCGTCAACGCCTCCGCAGAACAGAGTGCCGGTAAGATGGCTCTCAGGATAGCAGTCTATCCAGCCTGTCAGTCCGGCTTCAGCACGTTTCGGCACTTCCGGTTCATTTTCTGCAGCAGTAGAGAGCATGTAAACATCACGGAACTTGTAATCAAGCGAGAACATGGCGTTCATGCGGTCGATGAGCGTCTTCATCTGTCCGCTCATCTCATAATAATATATAGGTGTTGCCCAGCAAACCACATCGGCATTCAGCACTTTCTGCATGATGTCGTTCACATCATCCTTGATGACACACTTGCCCAACTTCTGACAAGCCAGACAGCCTTTGCAGAACTTGATGTCCTTTCCTGCAAGAGAAATTTTTTCCACATCATGACCTGCAGCCTTGGCTCCTTCGATAAACTGATCAGCGAGCATGTCGCTGTTTGAACCAGTACGCAGACTGGTAGAGATTACGATTACTTTCTTCATTGTATGTTATTTTACAATTTTCTTTCCGTTTTCAATATAGACACCCTTATTAGGAATCTGTTTCAACTTTCTCCCATCAAGCGAATATTTTCCACTTGAAGCCTTCCGGTCAGCAAGCGTTTGCTTTATTCCGGTAGTAGAACCTGATGAAAGCGTGATTCTCACGCTGCCACCTCCGGCATTGAAAAACGTCTTGATTTCATCCTTGCTCATTCCCTCAATCTTCCCCAGACGGGTAAATGACCAGGAATTTGTGCCATAATAAAGACAGATGTTATTGCCCTGATACAGAATCACATCGCCTGCAGTTGTGGTGATACTCTCGTTGTTCTGTGGCAGACTGATGCCTATGTTTCCCACTTTCTCGAAGTTGCCATAGTCATCAGCCTCGTAGGTGATGTCTCCCTTTTCCAACTGTGCCAGAAGTGCTCTTGTTGATGAATTGTCAACGAGCTGGCACGAAACCGTCTTTCCATTGATCGTAATGTTCATTGTGTTTGCTGATTTGTCAGATGGCGTAGCTTCTACCTCATTGCTTTGGCAAGCCATAGCCGTCAGCGCCATGAACATGATGTAAATGTGCAAAACCAATCTTTTCATATTAAACCTTTTTGTTTGATGATTAAAACTGGTGCAAAGATACGCACATTCTTCTAAAGAGCTTATACCTGGTTTTCGGAAGACATTACCGTTATTCCGTTTCTATCAAAACATGCTTCCTTATATTTATGCAGTCTTGCGATATTCGCTCGGTGTCTTGCCCGTCTGCGCTTTGAAAAAGCGGATGAAGTGCTGCGGATATTCAAAGCCGAGTCGCTTGCTTACTTGCGTGATGCTGAGGGTTTCATCTGTAAGCAGTTGGCGGGATGCCGTAAGCAATCGGTCGTTTATCATACTCTTGGCAGTTTTGCCAGTCTCGGTCTTGACCAATTCACCGAAATATTTGGTAGAATAACAGCATTTGTCGGCAAAGTAGGCTACGGTAGGCAGACCTTCACGCTCCGCTTTCCGGGCAATGTATTCATCGAGCAGAGAGATGAACTTCTTTACCACCGAATGATTAATCTCCTCGCGTGTGATAAACTGGCGGTCGTAGAAGCGCAGACAGTAGTTCAGCAGCAACTCGATGTTTGAAACGATGAGTTCGCGCGAATGCTTATCTATAGCATGCTGCAGTTCCTGCTTGATCATTGAAATCACATCACGGAAGATATTGACCTCGGTAGCGGACAGGTGTAATGCTTCGTTGCTCGTATAGTCGAAGAACTCGTATCGGGAGATGTTCTTGCCAAGCTGAGTGCGGTTGAGCAGGTCGGGATGGAAAGCCAATACCGTATATTTGGCAAACGGAACTCCAGGAATGGGTTCCACCTTAATCGACTGTCCCGGAGCAAACGAGGTTACGGTCATCTCGTCAAAATCATATTCTGTTCTGCCGTATGACAATTTGCAGCCCTTGTTCTCCTTCAGAAAGAGAGCATAAAGTCCGTAGTGATGTACAGCCACCTCTATAGGAGAGGCGTTCTCTACACGCACAACGCTTACCAGGGGATGAAGCGTTTCCACCCCTATGAAGTCGTTGAACTCCTGTATGGTATTAAAGAAAAATTCCTTCATAATCCTATTGCTTTTAATCTTTTGCAAAGATACGCACATTCTCCAAAAGAGCTTATACCTGGTTTTCGGAAGAAATTACCATTATCGGAGATTTATTCCATTCTGCCATATTTCATTTCCACTCCCTCCTTATCATACTGCTTGCGTTTGCCGGTTGGCGGCTCTGTAAGCGTGATGCGAACTACAGCCGTGCGTGAAAGGGAACGGGCGATGCTCTGGTCGAAAGCATCCATGTGCTTAGGAAGGAAGCGTTCACAGATTAGTCGGAGACCATGAATCTTCTCTGCATCCTCGGTCACGATTTCTGCCTTGCCGAATGCAATGGCTGATTTGAATTGCAGGGTGAAACTGCCGTCCTTCGGACCAACCGTAGGCGCACAACGGGTTACGGCTGAAAGGCAGACCTCAGGATGAGCCTTGATTGCCTCCAACTTCTTGCCTTCCAAGGCACCATGAAAATACCAGTTCACATCATCATCAGATGCGAGCGAAAGCGGTAAGCCGTAAGGTTTGCCGTCTTCGTCAATGAAACTTACTGTTATATATGGAGCCTTGTGCATTACTTCCAATGCCCACCCACTATCCATTGCTCTTGATTCCTTTCTCATTTTTATCCAATTAATTTAATAATCTGTTTATCCGAAGCAACAGGCAGGATTTCTTTCAGATGCTCGAAAATCCTTTGATAAGATTCTTCGGGAGTGCGGTTGCATTGGCAAGCCTCTCTGCCATAGAGATCTTCGGGTGTATTGAGCAGCGACCATCCCCAACCATATTCGTGATTGTGCTTGTCACGAGGATAGATGAAATCCTCGGTCACGATGTAAGTCGCCATTTCCAGTCGGGTGAGATAACCGTCAAACTTGCTTCTCATTCCCTTGCCCGTGAAACCGCAGGCTGCCCGAAGTTCTCTCGTGATGAGACTGCCGGTAGATTGAAGCGTGCTGAGAATGGCTCCTTCTATCGATTCTTCATTCGGGCGAGGAAACTTGCTTCTTCTGTAGTTGCAGAAGTCCGGCCACCATTCCTGGCTGATGAATCCTGCTTTCTTGTTAAAGAACTTTCCGTACATACACGGCATTTCCTGCACAATCTCGCCCTTCCATTTCCAAAGCGGCCAGTCCCAACCGCCTTCAGGAAGTCTTACATAACCGCAGTCTTCGGCCACGATGTCTTCGGCAGAGAAGCCTTCAATTCCACTATCAAGGAGAGGGAGGAAGCCGATCTTCTGAATCAGCTCCATCATGCCTGATGCTGAGTATATTTCTGGAAAATTCATGTTCATCTATTTTTACCTGTTGTACTTAAATACCTTGACCATTTCCTTGTCGCCACCCACGAGCTGGCTGCATCTGTTCAGAATTCCGGTGTCAGAGAAACCGCATTTCTCCATGACTCTTCCTGATGCAGGATTGCCTGTGAAGTGGTCTGCCCAGATGTTTTCGAAATGCTTCTCGTGGATGCAGTAGTCGAGCATCAGCTTCAAGGC
>USJD01000215.1 GCA_900554835.1 uncultured Prevotella sp.
GTGAAAATAGGAGGAAAATGCCTTTTATGATTAGCATTTACCTCCTACCCGATTTAATTATTTTCCCGATGCTTATGAAATATCATCCAGAAAACGGGTTAGCACGTTATGAGTGATTATTTCACCTCAATGTGCTTAACATCGTCTTTCTTTTCTTCCTTGGCTACCTTAGGTATCTCAATCTTTAAGACACCATCGCTGACCTCAGCAGAAATCTTCTCTTGATTGGCATTCTCTGGCAGAGCATAACTCTGAGAATAGTTGCTGTAAGAGAATTCACGACGCAAGTAATGCTCCTCCTTCTTTTCCTCCTTCTTCTCGTCCTTGTTCTCGATAGATACATTCAGATAACCATCCTTGTCAATGTTCATCTTGACCATATCTTTCTTCAAACCAGGAGCTGCAATCTCCATCGTATAAGCGTTTTCATCTTCCTTGACATTAACTGCAGGAGCGGTGGCGTTCATATGTGGCATCAAGCTTGTATCAAAGAAATTGTCATTAAACCAATTGTTCAACCAATTTGAAACACTGTTATTTCTACGAGCTAACAACATAATGAAAAACCTCCAAATTTTATTTTTCTCGTCCTCTCTTCGCCTTTCGGCTCTGTCGGGATTTCTAATTGTTTATTATATTTATCCTTTTAAAATAATTATTGCTTCGGCTTTCGAGGCTCAAGGATTTCAAGAAACCCTCAAATATCATTGCTTAGGGTTCTTATCGTTCCCCTTGCCCTTTCGGCTTCCGCTTTCACTCTATATATGAGCAAGTTATGTGCCATTCTAATCTGTCTGTTTGGAGTGAACATATATTGACAAAAATGGCAAATGATTCTGCAAAACTGACATCAAAATATAATTAATTTAAACTTAGCAGTCAGAATTGACATGAAAGTATAATTCATTTTCACGATTCATACATACGGGTAGCTTGAAAAGCTGTTTTTCGATTTAGTTTTCAATGATTTCTCTCTGATGAATATAGGATTATATCTTTACTTAAACTGTCCATGTGGCGGGCATGGCAGTAAGGCTGGCAAAGTTTTTGTATATATGCGTATAAAGTCAATTCAAAGAATTTAAAGTCTATGAGTAAATTACCTATTATAGTATTAGATTTCTCTGGAGTATATGATCATGAGGCTTTTGCTTCACATCATGATATCATCCATGTAGATTGTCAGGATATGAAAGGAGTGGACTGTTATTGTGATGAAGAAAGCAGGAAGGAACTTCATCACAGACTATCTCCTTATCCGTCGAAAGCTGTTCATTTTCTGGATTCAGGAGATTACCATTATCTTACGGAATATTGGGTGTCCAGGCTTCAAGAACCTTTCTCTCTGATCGTCTTCGACCACCATCCAGATATGCAGCAACCGCAGTGGGAGGGTGTTGTGTCCTGTGGGGGATGGGTTACAGATGTCTTGAAGAATAATCCTTTTGTAAGAAATATTATCATCGTTGGAGTTTCAGATAAACTCATATCTCAAATACCTGAGGAGCTCAGGAACAGGGTGTTTTTCTACAGTCAGTCAGAGATTGATCATCATCAGGCATGGCCATCCAAAGTCGGCAAACTGATTCATGAACCGGTATATATATCCATTGATAAAGATGTGCTGAGAAAAGAAGACGCCATCACCAATTGGAGTAATGGAGACATGACGCTTCTGCAGCTTCAGGCGGTCCTGCGTATCATCTATGCCCACGAAAGGGTAATAGGAGTGGATATTACAGGGGAATGTTCCAGTACACTCGATTATTTCACAGAGGTAAAGGATGCAAGCATTGACAGCAAAGCTAACGAGGAATTGATTCGCATGATAGTGTCAGAAAATTAGGAAAAGTCAGACATTACCGCTTAGTCTTTGGTTGCTATAGAGAGGAGCGTGAGTGGCTACCATGATTGGCATGTTTTTGTCCTGGATGGTAGCGTAATGAGCAAAATTAAAAGCTATTTATATGAAACGATTCTTTATTTCCATGATTGGTTTCTTAGCATGTATGAAACTGATGGCACAATCTCCTGTCAGTTTTTATCCTCAGGAGAATGCACAAGACATCAGCATTGATACATGTCCGTCAGCTTCATGCCATCAAGGATGCAGAGGTTATAGGAAAATATTCAGATGCAAGCTGGGTATTGAATTGGTAGAGGAGAAAGGGTAGCTTATGTCACAAAAGAAGAAATTCAGATGCCAGAATTGTGGGTACGAGACCGAAATTTATGAGGGACGTGGTTTCATGGGGCAGCACATTGAAGCCATGTCTTGTCCTGACTGCAGGAATATTGTACCTCTTGTGGTGGGTGGAGTGATAGGTGATGCTGCACCAAGCTTCCACTCTCTTGTGGGAAGGCTCTGCCTAAGATGCGGTTCTGACAGGATTCACAAGTGGGACATGCACACCTGCCCAAAATGCGGTGGCAGGATGCAACCCACTGGCGAAGAAGAATTTTGGACATAGTATGTCAAACCTGTTTTTCTATCCATGCCATCAGAACCGCTACAGCATATTGCTGTTTTCCTTGGGTTGCGGTTTCGGTACGAAGCCTAAAATGGCAACCAGACAACTCATCAAAGGACTGATGATGTTGAAGAAGCAGAAGGGGAGATAGACCAGGGTCGGGATGCCGAGAACCGTACTCTGCGTCATACCGCAGGCTGTCCATGGAACCAGCACGCTCGTCACGGTAGCACTATCCTCTGTACTTCGACTCAAGAGTTCTGGTCGGTAACCTCGTTCAGCATACTCATCCTTGTAGATAGATGCATTCATGATGATGCTCAGGAACTGGTCACCCATTACGAGATTGAGCAAGACGCCCGATGTCACGGTACTGCAGACAAGCGAGATGGTACTGTGGATGCTTTTCAGGAGCATGTGGGTGATGGCGTGGAGCATGCCGCTGGCTACCATACATGATCCGAAGCACATGGCACAGAGGATGAGCCAGATGGTATTGAGCATACCAGCCATGCCTCGGGTAGCAACAAGATCATTGATGTTCGCCATACCGCAATCTACCTGGGTATGGGTATAGCAGGTGGTCATGATACCTTCAAAGAGGCTTTTGGCAGAGAGGCTGTCTTCGCCGGCTATCCCTACAAGTACTTCCGGCTGGAGAATGAGGGCACAGATGCATGCAGAAAGGGCAGAAAGCAGAAGGGTGATGAGGGATGGCGTCTTTCGGTAGATGAGCCATCCGGTAAAAGCCGGAACGAGCATGGTAAACAGGGAAATATTGAATCCATGACTCAGACCGGTGAGATACTGGCTGATATCCACTGGCTTGGAATCATAGCAGAGTCCGATGATAAGATAGAGTACCAGTGAGAGCAGGATGCTTGGTATGGTGGTGTAGAGCATATAGCGGATATGTGAGAAGAGGTCAGCTCCGGCTATACTCGAAGCCAGGACGGTGGTATCGCTCATTGGCGAGAGTTTATCACCGAAATAGGCGCCAGATATAATAGCTCCAGCCGTGTAAGGGGCTGGTATTCCCAGAGCATCGCCGATTCCCATCAGGGCTATGCCAATGGTGGCAATAGTGGTCCATGAAGTTCCCGTCATCACAGAAATGATACTGGAGATGATGCATGCGCAGGGTAGGAAAAAGGTCGGCGACATGATCTGTACACCATAATATATCAATGTGGGAACCACGCCACTGATCATCCAGGTAGCTGACATCATTCCGATGAGCAACAGAATCAGGATAGATACTCCGGCATCGCCCACTGTCTTTTTGATCATCTCCTCAAAGATATTCCATTTCATTCTATAGATGCCCATACCGAGTGCCACGCATACGGCAGTGGCTATCATCAGGGCCACCTGGGAGGCACCAGCCAGGGCATCGTCAGGGAAGAGCTTGACAACCAAGACGATGAGGGTGATAAGTACAGCCAGGGGGATGACAGAAATGAAAGGATGTGGTTCCACTGGCTGCTGAGGAGGGCAGGAAACCTGATTCTCTGCAGCTTGAGATTTCTGTTTCTTTTCTTCTTGTTCCATTTTTAATACTCTCTTATACAATTATTTTAAATCAAAGTCTTTCATTTACTTTGCATTTTCATCAGTTTTTTCAACGCTTCTCTTCTGGGTATTCGGCAAGAATCCTGCTATGATGCCGAGCAATGGCAGGAAGGCACTCACCTGGAAGATAAACTCAATACTGGTCTTGTCGGCTAACCAGCCGAAGAACGCAGAACCAAGTCCTCCCAGTCCGAACATCAGTCCGAAGAAAATGCCTGCTATCAATCCCACTTTGTCTGGCATCAGGTCGGTGGCATATACCACGATGGAAGAGAATGCCGAGGCGATGATCAAGCCAGAAAGGAAGGTACAGATGATGGTCCATGTGAAGTTGACAAAAGGCATGGCGATGGCAAAAGGAGCTGCTCCCAGGATGGAGAACCAGATGACATACTTTCTGCCAAACTTGTCACCCAGCATACCTCCTGCCACTGTACCTATGGCAAAGGCGGCAAGGAATACGAAGAGGCACAGCTGCGAGGTCTGTACCGATACGCCGAACTTATCCATCAGGAAGAAGGTGAAGTAACTCGTGATGCACGCCGTATAGAAATACTTGGAGAACACGAGCATGATGAGGATGAACAGTGCCCAATACTTCACCCTTTTAGAAATATGGGTATTGAGAAGCGGTTGTTTCTGCGGATGGTTCACCACGTAAGCCAGTCGTGCCTTATACCAGACGCCCAATCTTACCATGATGATGGCGGCGAGCAGGGCTGCAAGGGCAAACCAGGAGATGGCATGCTGACCGAAAGGCAGGATGATGATGGCGGCAAGCAGCGGTCCTATTGCCGATCCACCATTTCCACCCACCTGAAAGATGGATTGTGCCAGACTCTTCTTGCCTCCCGATGCCATCTGTGCCACTCTCGAAGCAGTGGGATGAAACACGGAAGATCCCAGTCCTACGACGCTCACTGCCAGGAGAATCAGGAAATAATTCTCGGCGAAAGCCAGCAGGAGCAGACCCACCAATGTGAAGCACATGCCGATGGAGAGGGCATAGGGACGGGGATGCTTGTCGGCATAAAGTCCTGTGAAGGGTTGCAGGATAGAAGAGGTCATCTGGAAGACCAATGTGATGATACCTATCTGTGCAAACGAAAAGTCGAACTTATCCTTCACAATCGGATAGATGGAAGGGATAATCGACTGAATCATATCATTCAGAAAATGGGAAATGCTACAGATGATGAGCATGGAATACACCGTGCCCTCTACCATCTTAGGATTTCCCTTGATTTTATTACCTATTGACTTAATGTTCATTTTTTTTGATTTTATTTGAAATTCAACATTTAAGGTCGAATTTATTCTGATCCCAAGGCCTTATGGTGCAATTTCATTACTTCTTGAATATTCATGCTATAATTTATATTGTATTTTAGTGCAAAAGTAACAAATGTTTTCGATTTTTACAAGAAAACGTGCAATATAATGTTCATTTTTAGAAATATTATAATTTCATGGGATTTTATGTAACTACTCAGTCATCTTTATGCTTGATAAATAGCCCTTTAGTAAAATCTATG
>USJD01000216.1 GCA_900554835.1 uncultured Prevotella sp.
GATGATATGATAAAGACTCTTCTCATTATCACCGGCTTCGGCACGAGCCTCTTCTGAATCGAGCACATCGTATGGTCTTGATTCCACCAGTTCCACCAGTTCCTTTGGCGGACGAATGCCCTTAAAAGGTTTAATTTTTGCCATAATGTTGTAGGTATTAAAATACCGCACTAAAATAGTCCGGCACTATGATAAAACACAAAAGCCCACAAAGGATACTATCATACAGTACCCTCTGCGAGCTCACCTATTATTCTTTTATTACTTGTTTACCTGGAATTTGGTACAGCCATCCTTGAAGAATGCATTGATCTGCTTAGCAGCAGCAATACCAGCATTGATATTAGCCTCTGCAGTCTGTGCACCCATCTTCTTTGGAGTAGAGAAATAGCGACCTTCAAACTTTGCAAACTCAGCATCAGCATCTGGCTTGATATCTGTAATAAACTTCAAGTCCTCACGCTCAGCCATCAGCTTAACCAACTCTTCCTCGTTGATAACTTCCTTGCGGGCAGTATTGATCAAGATACCACCCTTAGGCAACTGGTTTACGGTCTTATAATCGATACTCTTGATAGTCTCTGGAGTAGCAGGAATATGAAGAGAAACGATGTCACAAGTCTGGAACAATTCATCCTGACTCTTAACAGCATGAACACCGGCAGCCTCAATAACATCAGCAGGGCAGAAAGCATCATAAGCAGATACTTCCATACCGAAGCCCTTAGCGATGCGAGCAACATTTCTACCCACATTACCGAAAGCAAGAATACCTAATTTCTTACCCTTCAACTCAGAACCAGCCTTGCCATTGTAGAAATTACGAACAGCAAATACCAATAAACCGAAAACCAATTCGGCAACTGCATTAGAGTTCTGACCTGGAGTATTCTCAGCAACTACATTGTGAGCAGTAGCAGCAGCAAGGTCAATATTGTCATAACCTGCACCAGCACGTACAACAATCTTCAGATTCTTGGCAGCATCCAAAACTTCAGCAGTAACTTTGTCAGATCGGATAATCATTGCATCCACGTCTTTCACTGCATCCAAAAGCTGAGCTTTTTCTGTATATTTCTCAAGCAGGACAAGTTCATTGCCTGCACCTTCTATTTCTTTTTTGATACCTTCAACAGCAGCTGCTGCAAAAGGTTTCTCTGTTGCAACTAATACTTTCATGATTGAATTTGATTAGAATATTTTCGAATTAGTGCTGTGCCTCGAAATCCTGCATAGCCTTTACGAGAGCATTCACGCCCTCCATAGTCATAGCATTGTAGCAACTTGCACGGAAGCCACCTACAGAACGGTGACCCTTAATACCTACCATACCACGCTCAACAGCAAAGTCAAGGAATGGCTTCTCAAGTTCCTTATACTCATCGTTCATAACGAAACAGATGTTCATCAAAGAACGTGAAGCTTCCTCTACGGTTCCCTTGAAGAGTTTATTGCGATCAATCTCTGCATAGAGTACATCAGCACGCTCGTGAGCACGCTTATCAGCAGCCTCTACACCACCATTAGCCTTCAACCAACGGAGATTCTCCATCAGAGAATAGATAGGCACTACAGGAGGAGTATTAAACATACTGCCCTTATCTACATGAGTACGATAATCAATCATTGTAGGCAACTCACGTGGAGCCTTGCCCAAGAGTTCATCCTTCACGACTACTACAGTTACGCCAGCCATAGAGAGATTCTTCTGTGCACCAGCGTAGATAGCTGTATATTTAGAAACGTCCACAGGACGGCTCATGATATCAGAACTCATATCAGCAATCAAAGGCACCTTAACATCTGGATCACGGCGCAACTCAGTACCATAGATGGTATTGTTGGAAGTGATGTGCAGATAGTCTGCGTCAGCTGGCTCAAGGCCTTCAAACTGAGGATAGAAAGTATAGTTGGCGTCGGACGAGGATGCGATCTCCACGACCTCACCAAAATGCTTTGCCTCTTTCATTGCCTTCTTGGCCCAAGTACCAGAATTGACATAGGCAGCCTTCTTGATGAGGAAGTTGGCAGGAATCTGCATGAACTGCAATGACGCACCACCACCAAGGAAGATAACGGAGTAACCCTCAGGGATATCAAGCAACTCCTTGAATAAGGAGACAGCCTCATCAACTACTGGCTGGAAATCCTTAGCGCGATGGCTGATTTCCATCAATGAAAGACCTGAACCGTTGAAATCCAAAATCTGCTTAGCTGTGTTTTCAATCACTTCGCGTGGAAGCATTGAAGGACCTGCATTAAAATTGTACTTCTTCATCTGTATATTATTTAAGTTTGTATTGGATTATTCCCCATGTGTTTTTTAAACACGTCGGCGAAATTACAATTTTTATTTGAAACTACCAAATTTTTCTGCACATTTTTAGCAAAATGGGCAAAATTCTTACGGATTGTCAGCCTTTTCTGCCTATTCTATGTATTTTTATGCAGAAAATAGAATCACTGATACATATTATCATCAAGATATGAATGAGATCATCTACAAGAGCAAATATATCTTCATCAGGGAGAGTGAAATGAGATTATAAAACCTCTTCCACTACTGTTCTGATACCTTTTATTTTCTGTCCGGCAGTCAGTTTGAGTACCTGTTTCAACTTAGTACGCGATACGGCCACATAAGCATATCGGTCTTTCACATCGATCTTACCGATCTCGGAAGAATTGAGCTGACCTATTTTGCAGAGATAACCTACGATGTCACCCTTGCTCACCTTATCCTTCTTTCCCTTACCTATATATATAGTAGCCATACGAGGTTTGGCTGGTACTGCATGAGTCTGAGGGATTTCGTAAGTCTGTATCTCTGCATCCACATAATCTGGAATGTGTTCAGTAGGTCCGATGATAAAGAAAGCCTTACCCTGAGATTCCCAACGCGCCGTACGACCTACTCTGTGAATATAACTATCCTCACACTCCGGGATATGATAATGCACAATGTTGTTGATATCAGGAATATCAATACCTCTTGATGCTAAATCAGTACTTACTAAGATATTCACACTACCATTGCTGAACTTATAGAGTGCATCTTCACGCGCTTTCTGGTCCAATCCACCATGGAAAGAGGAAAGCGAGAAACCTTTTTCACGCAAGAAATCGCTGGTGCGCTCTACACTGTCACGATAGTTGAGGAACACAATGGTACTCTCATCACCAAAACTCAACAGAAGCTGGGCGAGTGTCTCCAACTTGTCTTTCTGCGGACTATCCACCTGATAGATACAAACACGGTCTGAAACCTGTTCTTCATCAATACGATAGTCAATCGTTTCTGCACGATTCATGTGAACGAAGTTAGGAATCTGCTCTGCCTCGGTAGCAGAAAGCAGGATATGGCGTTCCAAATTTGGCAGACTCTCTATCAGTTTGCTCATTTCGTTCTGAAAGCCCATTTCCAGACACTTATCAAACTCGTCGATGATGAGATACTTGATATTCTTTATTTCGAAATTACCCTTATCGATATGATCATTCAGACGTCCTGGAGTACCGAAGACAACCTGAGGCATCACCTTTCTGAGCAAGCGATGTTCATCCATCGTAGGTCGTCCACCATAACAAGCCATTGCCTTTACCGGAGTATGCATAGTTCCCAGTACATTGGCCGACTGCAATGCAAGTTCACGACCAGGAGTAATCACAAGCGCCTGCGGAGTATCTACCGACGGATCAATGAGTTGAACCAGCGGCAGAAGATAAGCCAGCGTTTTACCACTACCTGTAGGTGAAAGAACCACGACATCCTTATTGCTGTGAAGCATCGCATGCATCGTAGCTTCCTGCATTCCGTTCAGTTCTATGCCCAAACGAGTCAATATATCTTGTAACATATTTATTTATTATTTCTGTTATTATTCATCACTTTGTCTATCTCATCAAACTCTTTACCCATATTCAGATTGAGATAAATCGTATATAATGGGAGGGACCACTTCCCTACTTCATTCGGTTCGAGTTTTCTATATTTTTCCAGATATGGAAGCGCCTGTTTGTACAGAGCATTTATTTCGTCATGTTTCTTTCTCAATTTCTGCGAGTTTTTATCCAGCATGATGGCGCGGTTGAAACATGAGAGACCAGCATTGAGATAAGCTTCGGATAAGGAATCATTTTTCGCTATCAGAGACTTACAGATATCAAAACATTCCTCATTCTTTCCCTGATTCAGCAAGATGGAGCTCTTGGTCAGGAGATAAGTGGTATTCACAGAATCCACCAGTAAGGCTTCGTTCACCACATTCATTGCCGAATCCAGTTCATTTTTTTCCATATAATGTTCTACCAGACGCGGAAAGAAGAAAGGAAAAGAAGGTGAATTCTTGAATCCTTCTTGCAGGCAATCCACATATCTTACCGTATCCTTTTCGAGTTTATATGTCTCTGCCAGATATTGCAACATATAATTATAATGAGTAGTATCCTTCAGAGCTATATACGAATGATGTAAAGTAGCCTGTGGGTTCTTCATCTTGTATCCGCAATATACAGCCCAGAAAGCCACAGTCGGTATTAGCTTATCTTTCTCCCTGTAATTGTAAGAGGCGAAGAGAGGAATGCTGGCGCAATGCAAATGCTGGTCCAATAAACTATATGCCTCGGGAAATCTGTTTTTTCTGATAAACCAGAGACCACCGCTGTAGAGGTTTTGTCTGATTTTTCCCAGATAATCAGCATGTTGCTTGCGATATTCGATACGCACTCTCCCTTTCCTGTCAGGAACCATTTCTACAGAATCCATATTCTGTGCCACCACAAAGAGTTGTCTTGTCAGATTAAACAGTTGGGCTGTATCATACGCTTGTTTCAGATACAACTTTTCATTTCCCTGTTCATATTGTTTTCTCACGGCATCATAGAGAACATTCCATATTTTCAGGTTTCCGCGATTCACAGAATCCTTGAGCAACTTCTCCATAGATGCCTGAGCCTGAGTTAAATTCTTTCCAGCCTTAACATTGTCTCGTGCAGCAGAAATCTCCTTCTTCTGGGCAAAGCCTGCCATACAGAAGAAAGAAATCGACATGAGCAAAAACAACTTAAGTTTATTCATACTTGTTTTTTATGTTGAGATATTTAATATAAGGCTTATTAGCCTGAATGTTCATTACGATAAAAGGCATATTAGCCAGTTTATTCCTTACCATAAAGATAATAATACCAGTACGTATTACCATAGGTATCACGCAAGGCGGCATTACGTTCCATTGCATTAGGATATTTCCGTTCCAAAGTCTGGAAATCCTGGAAGTCAGCTTCCATTACTGCGTTTTTATATACTACTTTCGGATGTAATCTTCTGTGGGTATATAGCATCAATGCCTCCTTATAATGCTTAGGGAGCGAATCATTCTCGATATTATATTTGCTTTGCACAAGGTGTACAAACTGATCTATCTTCTTATCCAGCAGTAATGCATTCAACTGATAGTCCAGCGGTTTCACGTAGTAGAATTTCCCTCTTATTTTCGTGCGCATCCACTTCGGAGTGGTCCACATCATCGATTTGGTAGTCACGCTGTCTGGTATCATTGCCTTGCTG
>USJD01000217.1 GCA_900554835.1 uncultured Prevotella sp.
CATAGATTTTACTAAAGGGCTATTTATCAAGCATAAAGATGACTGAGTAGTTACACTTTCTTCTTCTCTTTTGCACAGTATATCCCTATCGACTTCCTGAATGAAGTCGACAAACGAGATGCCTAAAACCTGGCAAATATGATGAAGTTCTATGATATCAAGGCGGCGTTCACAAGTCTCAATCTTGCTTATAAACGCCTGATTAACTTTCAGTAGTTCAGCGAGTTGAGCCTGTGTTACCCCCCCCATTTCGCGCTTGCTGCGCAAGCGACCAATGACTTGGTGATATAAATGTGAATGTATGCTCTTGTCCATTTTTACTTTATTTTTAGGCGCAAATATATATTCTTTTATCGGATATTCCAAAATCGAATATCACATAGAATCAAATCTATAATCGTGTAATAATTCATAAAAAAGAAGGCTTATGCTTGGTAGTTTCAAGTTTTTATCTTATCTTTGCGGTAGAAACAAAAATGATGATTATGAAGTCAAAGGAATACTATATATCACTGATTTTATCTCATGCCGAAGAGCTGAAAAAGAACTTCGGAGTAAAGTCATTGCGCCTTTTTGGCTCAGTTTCCAGAAATGAACAGAAAGAAGGTAGTGATGTTGATATATGTGTAGATATGGAACCCAAAATGTTCCTTGTGGTTAGATTAAAGCGTTTTTTAGAAAACTTATTAGAATGCTCTGTTGATATAGTAAGAATGCACAAGCATATAAATCCATTCCTTCTTAAAGAAATAGAACATGACGGAATATACATCATCAAATAGAGTGTCATCAAGAACAATCTCGATGACTTGTTAGCAGCCATCGAGTATTTTATAGCAAAATTCTAACTACCCCTACATCCGCAGCTGCCCAGTCGAGCCCCTGTAATTCTTCCTTACAGCACCATTTGCTATCAGCATGTTCTTTCCGCTTAAAGCCGTTAGCCTCAGCTTTAGGCTTGCAGAGAAAAGCGATCATGGTGATAGAGAAATCGGGATATTCATGGGTGATGGTGGTCAGTTTCTCTCCTACTTCTACAGGATACTCCATCTCCTCCATCAGCTCACGAGCCAATGCCTGTTGGGGAGTTTCCCCAGGTTCAATCTTGCCACCAGGAAATTCCCATTTATAACTGGTATATTCAAACTTAGTTTTGCCCTTCTGCATACAGAGGTATTTGCTGTCATGGCAAACTACAGCTGCAACTACATGATAATGCTTCATAATTTCATCTCCCTCATTTAATAATTTACTCCATCCATTGGAAATCCTCTTGCAGTTCAGGTGGCAAAGGATTGTCCATGTGAATATCATATAATATAGATCCATTCTTCGTCACACCCTTTCTTGCATTCTCCAAGTGACCAATACCAATATATGTATAAGGTAGAGTAATTCCATTCTCGGCACTCACCTTTCTCACAAATACCAATACCCTTTTGGCTGCCCGCTGCAAAGCCTCATCCTTGGCAGAAATGCGGGCAATACTTTCCCACTGGAAAACATCTGGAGACAAGAACTTGTCATTATACTTCAAATGATCATCCAGGGAAGCATCCTTCTTCAAACCAGCAAAGACATACATATTGCCATTTTTATAGTATGTGCCATACTGATTGTGCTTCGGATTCTCCAGGATTTTCAAGAGCACCTGGTCCTGACGATAATCCTGCCACAACAGGAAATCTTCTTTCGTTTCAGCATATCTTGCCTCATATTGTATCAAACCATAGTTGAGTAAATCTTGCAGATAAGCCTCATATTCCTGTTCTCTTTCACCACATAAATGCACCTCACCCTCTTTTATCTTCACCGCATTTCCATCTTCCAAGAATCGCAAAGCGTGCTCCAGTTGCTCTGGCTTAAAACCAGGAATCTCCTCCAGGATATTGGCTTCTATATGAGATAACGCAGTCTCTCCGCTTAGTAAATTTTTGATTACCAAATACTCATGCTCTCTTACTAAAGGCAAAAGACTTGAAAGATAGTTGATGCAAGCTATCTGCTCTTCTGAGAATACAGGTAAACCCTCTTCCTCTATACCCTTTAAGAAGCCATAATAAGAATTTGTTTTCTTGGAGCCAATCTTTATCTTCATGAATTTCAAGAGATTAGGAGCATAATCACTATTCATATAATCCATGTGCGATGGATAAGATGGAGTCTTCAGATAAGCCTTGAAGTTCTGATAATCCATCTTCAGATAGTTGATACGATTAAAATTCTCGCTCTCTATTTTATCGATGATTTCTTCCTTAGAAAGGTCATCGATGTGTATCTCAACGCCATAATCATCCAGACCCAAACTTTTGAAATCATTCCTCACCATAAACTTCAGGAGTTTCTTCTCTAATATAGAATTACGAGAAAGACTACCCAGCGCCAAGGCTATATGAACGCTTCGCTTATAGCTATTTCCGATAAAGTCGAGTATCGTGACGTAGGGCTTATTGGTATATTTACGAAGTCCTCGACCCAATTGCTGTAAGAAGATAGTGCTCGACTCCGTAGGGCGCAAAAAGAGCACCATATTGACACCCGGAATATCCACACCCTCATTCAGAATATCTACAGCAAAGAGGATTTCCAATTTCTGATTTTCATCTTGCAAATCATTGTAAGCACGAATACGTTCACCAGTTTTGTTCTTCCCGCTCAAGAATGCTGTATGATAATAATCGCCTAAGTTATCAGCCATCATCCTTGCGTGCTGTATGTTGCGACAGAAAGCCAATGCCTTCAGTTTCTGCCCTTCCATACGATGTTTCTCTATTTGCTGATGGATAAACTCGCAGTTTTCAGGCATAGAGATTTGCGATATTAATCGGCGTTCACCTGAAGAGGTCAAGCCATAATCTACCAGTTCATCACGAATACCATAATAATGGAAAGGCACAATCAGGTCGTTGATGATTGCATCTCGGAGCCTCAACTCATAAGGGATATTATTGCCGAAGATTTCTACCACATCCTGATTGTCCATACGATTCTCGGTAGCTGTCAAGCCCAACAAGAACTCTGGTTCAAAATAGTCGATAATCTTGCGATAACTATCCGCCACAGCATGATGACACTCATCGATAATGATATAATCAAATTCTTTCTTGTCAAAGAGTTCAAGCGAACGACACATGGAGACATTGGTAGAAAACAGGAAATCCTCGTCAGATTCCTTAGTCTCTGCATTATACAATCCGCAGGTCTTTGCGCCACCAAATACCTTTTGGAAAGTCTCTAATGATTTCTTCAGAATGGAGCTTTCATGAACGATATAGAGCAATCTGTCTGGATTGAAATTGAGCGCATCGAAAGCTGCCAAATAAGTCTTTCCCGAACCCGTGGCAGAAATCACCAATGCCCGCTCCTGTCCGATGGCACGATAGCGATTCAATTCTCTGAGCGCTTTGCGCTGCATATAGTTGGGCTTTATGTCAGAGTTAGCCATATCATAATCCATATCCCAGCGTTCAATGGCAAAGTTGAGTTTGGTGGCATAAGTATTGATTCTGTCCTGAGACAATTCATAAGTCTTGTCCCAAAGCTTTTCAAACTCAGCCATCGCATCAAGATAGGCCTCTGCATCTCGTTCGCAATCCACCACCAAATCCCATTCTATGTTTTTCAGCAAAGCATAACGAGTGATATTGGATGAGCCCACAACCATTTCTACCCTATTATCTTCCATCCCGAAAATATAGCCTTTGGAATGAAATCCATTGGTAGAATAGTTTTTCTCATCATGAAAGCATTCATCATCCAGATGGCATTCGAAATGAGGGAATTGCGTTAAGCTCATAAAAAAGTTCAAAGATTCCACATCCGTGAAGTTCTGATAGGTAGAAGTTATGATTCTGCCTTTAGCTCCACGTTCCAAAGCTGCCTTGATGTCTTTCGCCAAAAGTACTAAGCCAGCTTTCTTGATAAAGCTGACTGAGAAATCAAATGATTTACAACGTCGCAAATTCATCTGAATGGTTGACAGAAAAGATGTCTCGGTATAATTAGTTAAAAATCTCGATTTCATAAGCCTGTACAATTTGCTTGCAAAAATACAAAAAAGAATCCATATACTTCACTTTTCCACTTATTTTTCATATCTTCGCATCCTAAAAAAGAATTATTATGGGATAGGGAGAATTCCGAAAACCTTAATGACACTTAATGACACCTACCCTTAATGACACCTTTTCTCGAAGATTTTATCATTTATCTGATGGGCTTGACTTTTCCCTTTTACCTTATAAAAAGTCTTTTTTTGCGCATATTTTTCAGATATAATTTGGTGCTTTCAGAGAAAAAGTGTACTTTTGGGGAAGATATTTAATTGAAATAAAAGATTATGGCAACATTACAAAACCAGCAAGTAATGGGCATTATAACTTATTTGAGTTTCCATTCTGCGACTTATCTAAAACATTTAAATTAGAGGAGGACAAATTATGAAAACAATAAAGGGGATTGGAATAAAGAGCCGAAACTTCGATAAATTCAAGAAAGTAGCCGATCTCATCTATTTTGATGGGGCACTGTTGTCGCACTATGTAACAAACAACGGCGACAACTATCTCTTCTATTGGATTGACCAAGATGATACGGACAATCGCTGGATGTTCATCAGAATCGATTACGACATGATACAAAAATACATCAAGAAAGAGTTGACTTTGCGCAATGTACTGAGTTCGCCATTAGATGACATAGTATATACTGTAGATATAGATATAGAAGGAAAACATCACAACTTCCAGGCACACTCTATAGAAGATCTTCCAGAAGACTATCTCCCTGCCGAAGATTCTTATTACGAATTTGAACCAGAAGATGTCAACAAAGAGAATATGTCTATAGCAGAAATGAGTGGCAAGAAGCTCGATTGGTTCCGCAAGGTCTGTGCTGCGGTTCTATAACTCATAGCGAGATAATTTTCAAGAAACGAGCAACGCACTAACTACCCCCACATCCGCAGCAGCCCAGTCGAGCTCTTTCAAACTTCAGACACTTAATGACACCAAACCTTAATGCTTCTTACGTCCAAAATTCGGAGTCGCCAGTGGGTTGCATCTCGCCTCCACAACGGGGGCATGTGTGGTGATCCCAAAGGTGTATGCGGTCGGAACCGCAACAGAGGCAGAGTCTGCCTACAAGGGAGTTGAAGCTGGGGGCGGCATCTCCTATGACGCCGCCTACGACAAGGGGGACTATGTTGTAGCAGTCGGGGCAGGTCATGGCTTCTATGTGTTGGCCCATGAAGCCACGACCTTCATATATGTCCGTGGCATAACCGCATTTCTTGCATTTATATTTGCTTTTTCTTGACATAATAGTGTTTTTTTCGAAAACCCACCAGTCCTCCCTTACCCTTAAGGGAGGGTCCACCTCTCATCTCGGTCTTCTCCCCTCAGGGGAAAAGAGGAAACCGCTCCTCCTCGTCGCTCTGAACCATTTCATTCTATGGATGGCGGACCATCAGAGGTCTACGCCAGCAGCGGAGCTGCGTTTTTTTTGTGCGGGATGAACCGCAAGGACACACGATGCAGGATGTTTGCTCGATGCTGATGGA
>USJD01000218.1 GCA_900554835.1 uncultured Prevotella sp.
CGACCTTCTATCAGTTTGCGCTTGCGGAGCATGGCAATAGCTTCTGGCGATATGCACTTGCCTTTCTGTACAGAGTCTAATAGAACTGCATCTGTAAGAGACATATTTTTGTTTTCTAATAGTAAGAGGCTATAATTCTCATCAATAACTGTACCAGGCAAGGTCAAGACAACTTCTGTTGCTGTTGATTTGTCATAATCAGGCATTGGCAAATAACGTTCCTTTTGGCTCACAATTAGTTTAACCTTAGCCCCTAATTTTAGAAGATTTCCTCAATTCTATGCCCCTAATTTTAGAAGATTTAACCCATTCTATGCCCCTAATTTTAGAAAAAGCAGTATCTTTGCAATTGATTATCAATATGTTACGAATTATGAAGAAATATCTAAAACGACATATAGACCAAGAACTTGAGATTTGGGCTGAATCTCAAGAGAGAAAACCTTGCTTATACGTGGAGCAAGACAAGTAGGAAAGACATCAACAGAAAGGCATCGACTATGGAATTCGTACATCACAAAAAAAAATTTTCGTGTTATGACGACATCCGGGTATTTCCTCTTTATGCAATTAAAAACATATTCAAACAAAAGATATAGATATGTAGATTCTAACTTAAAAGTGTACCACCTAACTATAGGGAGAAAAGTATGTAATGGAGTATCTATCCGCCAAGTCTGGTGGTGAACGCCGACGAGTTGCAAGAGTGCTTCATACGCCAGAACTTCCACCCAACTTGGCTTCCCATTCCTCTATTGTTGGCATCGTTCCCTCTAACTTTTCTGGATAGAATTTCTCCAAGTCATATTCTGAGATTGCAATTGGCTGGCTACTTGATTCCAAAGCATATTGAGCTTGAATGCGGTCTTTTTCCTTGCAGATAAGTATGCCTATTGTTGGATTGTCTCGCCCCTCCTTACGAAGAAGATGGTTACAAGCTACTACATAGCCGCCAAGTTGCCCAACATCAGCAAAGGTGAAGGATCCTATCTTGACTTCCAAAACTATATAGCATGACAAATTCAAATTGTAAAAGAGCAAGTCGATAAAGTTCTCTTTCTCTCCAATCTGCAAACGGTATTCCTTGCCTACGTATGCAAAACCTGTACCCAGCTCAGTTAGGAACTTGGTGATGTTGTTGAGCAAAGCATCTTTGAGAATACGCTCATTATATGGCTTGGTAATGCCTGCAAACGCAAAATTGTATGGGTCTTTTGTTATTTCTTGTACCAAATCACTATCGGCATCAGGTAATGTTCGATTAAAATTACTCAATGCTTTCCCTTGTCGTTCATACAGAGATGAGTCTATGAAATTATGAAGGACATTTCTACTCCAACCATTTGCCACTGTTTGACGGACATAGAAAAGAGCCTTTTGAGGCACTGTTAAAAACTTATCTATCAATAGCATGTGATGTCCCCATGGAATGGAGAATATATCTTTTTCTAATTGGTCAGCAAGTTGCTGATTAATTTCAAAGCTACTATTTTTTGCCCTATGTTGAGATGAAAAATCTTTCTTCTCTAATTGGTCAGCAAGTTGCTGACCAATTTCTGTATATGATAGGTACATACAATAAAAATTCTTCATGTATAGAAGATTCTTCGGCGAGAAGCAAGTTGCCAAAGGGTTTGCTTCTTTTAAATCCTTGCTAAGATTTTTATAGAACTTACTACCCCATCGAGCCTCTGCTTTAAGGGCAACAATGTCTCTACCCAAACTCCAATAGAATTTGAGCATTTCTGTATTGACTTTCACCGCAGCCTTTATCTGGCTCTGGCGATAACGCTTGCTGAGTTCCTTGACCCATTGCAAGTAATCTTTATCCAATATGTTTATCGGTTTATTCATACCTTTATTCCTTTTCCACATTACTATTAAAGCTTATACAGCCCAACAGCTTCATAATCTTATTCTTCAAACGATGACTTTCTGTGAATTGTTGTACAAGCGTAGTTTTATAAAATGCGAATATAGTGATTTCTTTTAATAAATATCTGATTCAAGGCTAATCTTTAACAAGATATAACAAAGAAAATTTGAGTAATAACTACTCTGCACCCATTGAAGCACCACTATAAGCATAAGTAATCGTCTTACGGCTGTACTGCAACAAGAATTGCATTTGTAACATGCAAATTTAAACGCATTGAATTTCCGTTCTTCACTGCAGTTTCTGCGATGGAGTGTAACTTGGCAAAATCATCGGCATCGCTATCTGGTCGGAAACAACCGCTGATTTGCTGCTTTATCTTGATTTTCCAAATTGCTTTTACGTGGAGCAAGACAAGTAGGAAAGACATCAACAGAAAGGTATCGACTATAGAATTCGTACATCACTCGAAAACTTTTCGTGTTATGACGACATCCGAGTATTTCCTCTTTATGCAATTAAAAACATATTCAACCAAAAGATATAGATATGTAGATTCTAACTTAAAAGTGTACCACCTAACTATAGGGAGAAAAGTATGTAATGGAGTATCTATCCGCCAAGTCTGGTGGTGAACGCCGACGAGTTGCAAGAGTGCTTCATACGCCAGAGTTACCCTTCTGCAACGATGCCATACCGATGAGCCGGAATCTCTATACTCAATTGTCCTGGACCAGACAGAAGCATCTCCAAGGAAGACATAGAAAAGGGTGACATGCTAAAAAGCCGTCGCTACCGCAACCGTCGTTTGGGTGACTTCTTGAAAGAGCTTGACGTCCTTGGTTACTATTCCTGTTCATGAAGGATGTAGTGAAAGTTCGGAAACGAATAGCAACAGTTCGGAAACAGATATACTTGGTTCGGAAAGAGGTTCGGAAACAAAAACGAAAAGTTCGGAAAGAAGTTCGGAAACAAAGGACTTGATTATAAAACAAGATCCACATATAACAGCCGCTGAAATCGCAATGCAATTGAATATGTCTTCACGAGGAATTGAGAAGCAAATACGTAAACTTCGTGAATTCGGCAAAATTAAACGAACAGGTGGTAGATTTGGAGGCTATTGGGAAATCGTAATATTAGACAAAGTATAAAACGGCATACTTCAAAGTGGATGAAAAGGAAATGCTCACCCTTTGGCTTGCTGATAAAATTCTAAGCGATTTAGAGGGTGAAGAGGATTTGAAACTTGCCATGAACATGCGAAAAACCATTGACATCTTACTCTTTGACTTACTTTATGAGATTTTGAATGCAAAAACCCACAAAGAAGCCGTTTAAATTCCCGAAAAATGTCATTAATGACACTTTTCGGGAACGGCTATGATTATAAAAAGAGATTATTATTTACAGCAACTCATATCGAGTAAGTCTAACAATCTCATAAAGATTGTAACCGGAATTAGAAGAAGCGGCAAATCGTTTCTTCTCTTCAACTTGTTTCACAATCATTTGATAGAAACAGGAATAAGAGAAGACCATATAATAGAAATTGCATTAGATAATCGCCTCAACAAGAATGCGCTTCATCAAAAAGAATCGATGATTCCTTTAAGAAGATAATCATAATGCGCGATGACATAAAACCATATCATGGCAACAATGGATTTTATATTGTCGGGTTAATGGATTTCTTGCTAAAGCCGGATTTGATGGAACAATTATAGAAATCGGAGATCAAAGATTTCGATGACGCAGTATCGAACACATATTGCAGACGGGATTCTGCGCTTTTTGAAATAGAAACAAATCTATATAACAGAAGTGTTCTATATGCATATTCTCCGCGTTCTACTGCAAAAACAGTCGCAATTGCGACAAAAGTTGCAGTAAGATTTGGGAATTTTAATATAAACCTCAAATCCGCAACCAATAGGGTTTAGTGGAAGTTTCGTTCATGTCATCGTAGATGCGTTCCTTGCCACCAATGGCTACTTGTTGGACTTCTATTAGAAGTTGGGACGAGACATTGAAGCTAAGCAATATACTAATACTTATGGCTCTGGATTTTACAAAAATCTCAGTCAGGATTTGAAGAACAAAATGCCAGGGGTGAAGGGATTCTCACCAACTAACTTGAAGTACATGAACTACTTTTATAAGCTCTATACACCATTGCGGACAATTTTATAGAGGACTTGTATATTGCAGATATTCAACGAGTTGTAGCACAAAGTAAAAATCGTCCGCAACTGCGGACGATTTCAAATTGCTTTAAGTCTGGCGTTTTCCTTTTCCAATTCTTGAATTCTTAGAGTAAGAACACTTACATCTGTTGTGCCCATAACGGTTCGCTCTCCCATCCATTTGGAAATCCAAGAGCTGCCAGATCTATCTCTGGATAATTGGAAAATAGCGTGTGCATTTTTCCCAACATATCATTGTTGGGTGATATGATATCAAGGAAATATTTGATGATGCAGATTGTGAAATACACTCTTTGAGGGTTTGTTGGCAGGATAATCCAGGAATGAGCAATTCTTCTTGGAGTAACAGGCATAATGGAACTTACCTTGTTCCACACCCTTGAATGATGGCAACAGGCATTTCGCAACAAAGTCAGAGATGTTATCCAAGATTCCAAGACGATAGGTTGCAAGCCGAAATAATGAGAGATGCGTTTGCGTATCTTGTCTGCTTTCAGATTACGGTAAATCATATTCACATTGCCCATCGTCAGCAACTCACCCAAAATCCATGATGGAGGATATGGGTCGCAATAGCTGTTCTTGAAATGCTTGATAAATTCTTCTGTTGATTTCGCATATTCTCTGTCGATGGTGTTCTTTGTTTCTTGAAAAGTTCTTTGGTTGGCAAAGTGAACAGAATTTGTCAGCCAATAAGTATCTCCTGTCATCTGCACAGGAATGTTCATAATGGCACGACGAATAGCTATCTCTACTTTCTCAATCTCATTGAGAAGAAGCATACGCAACTTCTTGTCGAAGCGATAGAGGTTCAACACTTGTTGAAAAGTTGTACCATCTTTATACTGATGAGTTTCCTTTGGAACTTTCAAGAATGGGTACATATAAGCGGAAAGGCGATAGTACCCGATACTCTCCAAATACCGTACCGCTTTGTCTTCATCGGAAATAACAAGCCCACGACTTTTCAACAGAGCCATCAAGTCTGCCTCTGTCATATAATGTTTCATGAAGTGCGGTAATCTTTCCATTAGCGTATTTTGAGAGTAAACGTATATATACAAAAAAGCCCCACGCATTTGAGCATCGTTGAGAGGCTTGGTGGGAACTGACGATGCAAAGATACGAATAATCATTGATAATACAAACTTTTTAGCAGGAAAAAGCGCGATAAAGTGGAATTCTTTGACACATTTATATTTAATAATGTTAAATCGAACCATAAAATCATACTTTACCAGCCAAACAAAGTGGTTTTCAAGGTAAAAGTGTTACCTTTTTAATGTCTATACCCATACCGGAAGCCCCGATGCAGGCATTTCGTAACAGGGTCAAAGACGTTATCCAAGATTTTAAGACGATTGGTTGCAAGCCAAAGTAATATAATGATAGCCACGCTTTCGACCTGTGCGCAATTGGAACGTGATAATATCTCAT
>USJD01000219.1 GCA_900554835.1 uncultured Prevotella sp.
CTTCGCTCACGCCCAATTCTTCAAATGTCTTCAAATCTTTTTAACCTTAATTCATGTATAATCAAAATAGAAGGCCGAATTCACCCTCCCAGCCATGAATTAGGGTGCAAAATCCTTCTAAAACGCTTGCGGCAACCGTGTTATTTTATTAAGATTGCCTAAATTCGGGTGCAAAGTTACGAAAAAACTTTGAATTTCTTGCAGATTTCTCCATTATTTCATTACCTTTGCACGAAATAACAAACAATCGAATGATATGAAAAAAGTAATTTTCACTCAAGAATGGATGGCAATGCATCCTTACGAGAAACCTAATGAAGTGGATCAATATTATACGGAGTTATCCAATAAAATATACCACGCCCTCGACGATGCCTGCTTCACGCATCAGTTCAAAGACGTGGAAGATGCCAAGCAGCTCGCCCTCTGCATCGCCGGATATTTTGAGGACGTGCTCTCCGGTACTTGTATCTGGAAGACTTTCACCGCTGAATGCAAGAAGCGATATGGTTCATACATCCCTTTCTATGAGAACGAAAAGGAGTTTGTCAAGAACTCTCTCAATGTAGATGATGCGCCATACGATCCGGACGAAATCAACATCTCCGACATCAGGTTCCTGTGCTGGCACCATTACCAGCAGAGCGCCTACATCCAGGAGGCCGTACCTTTCCTCTTCAGTACGATGGAACTGGCTGCCAAACTGGTGTATAATCTTCTCGACAAGGAGTATGAAACTGCACCGGAAAACGAGCGCCTGCGTGAATTCCTCTGCGAGTTGCCTACATCAGAAGACAAGTTCCTGGAATACAGAGACGTGCTGGCATGGTTCCACTACAACTGCTTCTTCAATATCAACAATCTCAAGCGCCTGCAGTTCGACCTCGAAAAGCTCGCCCGCTCTCCACAGGGCTTCAATGAAATCATCGCCTATTCCATCCAGATAGAACACACGATGAACAGTCGCCACAATCTTCTGGCTCTCACCTCTGCTGAGTGGCTTGCCAAGATTAGCGAGCATCATCCTGCCCACAAACTCTGGACCGACATCGATTACAAGGGAACCAGAGCCTTCAGAATGATGAAAGAGGATGAGAAATACTTCTATCTGAAAGACTTGTATGAAGAGGAAGATGATTTGGAGAAGGCAGAAGAAGGGAGCCTCATCAGAGTGCTCAAGGAATCTACCAATATCGGGGATGCTTCTTCCTTCCTCAGCGGCGAGAATGTACTCGTATGCAATCTCTTCCGATTTGGCGAAGACTGGTGGCAAACCGGTGCTCTCCTCGATCCTACTTATGAAGACAACAAGGCTCAGATAGAGGCTGAGAGAAATATCCTGAAACACAAGAAGAGCATCCACGACTACAACCTGCTCAAGCAGAATGGCTATGGAGACAAGTTTGTGTTCATCGAGGATGTCAAGACGATGAAGGAATTCCTGAAGAATATCGGTTTCGAACTGCCTTCCAACATCAGTTTCCCTCAGAAATACGAGAAAGGAATCATCGTGTACGGAAGTCCTTATACGGGCATCAACATCAGCTTCGGAACCGCCCATTGCATCGCTTCGCCTGAAAACCCATACTACAATGCCGAGCGTGCAGCAGAGGACTGTTTCAACATCATCTCCGGCAACGGTCTTCCTTTCCCTTACGAGATTGTTTGCAAACTGATAGAAAAGGGAATGCTTCCTGATGCCAACATCTTCACCAGCCGATATGTGAAGGAAGAGGGTCTGAAGATTACACAGGCCAACATCCAGTTCCTTGCCGATTACTATCTGATGGGCAGAAAGGACAAGGACTTGTCGCCTGAAGAATTGTGGTAAGATTGATTTCGTATATTCCAAAAGTTCACTACGCTAACGCCATTTTTTAAGAGGTTAGCGTAGCAGACTTTTAATATTTAAGAGAAGAAAGAGCGGAAAAACAACTGTTAACTGTTGACACTGTTAACTTCGGTTGTTCTTCCGCTCCTTTTTTATTATGAATGTTGACAGACATTCTTTTGTTGTCTTCAAACAATATTTAAAGGGCAATCAGCTTCAGCAATTATTAAATATACATAATTTTCCATATAAATATGTAACGAAGTATAATCCCAATATTATTTTTTAGTAATTTCGCAGTTAGTAATTACAAAATCACTAATTATGAAATTCGTAGATAGAATCAAGGAACAAGCTGTTTTACAGACAACTTTAGAGTCTAACGCTTCAAGCTTCATTGTGATATACGGACGAAGGAGACTTGGAAAATCAACTCTCATCAGAAGAGTGTTGAAGGATGGAGACATTTACTTTGAAGCCAACCTGAGTGAGAAGACTACCCAACTAAGTCTGTTGGCACGCACCATAGGTACGGTATATCCGGGCTTCGACAGTCCTGTGTATTCTTCCTGGGAAGACATCATCATGGCTTTCAACTACCGCTGCAAGGAAAATGCAACACTTGTCTTGGACGAGTTCCCATATCTTGTTCAGAAAGATCCAGCCTTACCTTCTAATCTACAACGAATCCTCGACAAGCGTATTGCCGGAGTAGATGAATTGCGCTGCAACATCATCATCTGTGGATCTTCACAGAGAATGATGCACGGACTCTTACAAGGTTCAGAACCTCTTTATGGCAGAGCCGACCGCATTTTCATCCTGCGTCCTGTCAAGCTGCCTTGGTGGCAAGAAATCATCAACACTTCAGCCAAGGAACTTGTAGAAGAGTACTCTATATGGGGTGGAGTGCCCCAGTACTGGAGTCAACGAGAAAGATTCGGTTCCTTGGATGAAGCCGTCCAGGAACTGATATTAGACGAAATGGGAAATCTCTATGACGAGCCTACCCGCCTGTTTATGGATGAGGTATCAGATATCGCACCCTATTCATCTATCATGCTTGCGGTGGGCAGTGGAAAACAGAAGTATTCCAGCATTTCTGATGCTCTTGGCAAGACTACGGCAGAACTTGCCAAACCGATGAAAATACTGACTGAAATGTTTTTCCTCAGAAAGGAAGTACCATTTGGCGAAAATCCGATGAAGACGAAGAAGATTCTTTATCGGATAGATGACCCATTCATGGCATTCTACTACAAATTCATCGAACCTAACAAGTCTATGATTGCCTTGGGTCGTGGCAATATCGCAAAGAAATTCATCAATGATGGATTCAACGGTCATGTTGCCGAGGTTTGGGAAAGACTGTGCCAGTTAGCAGTCTGTGGTAGCAACATAGAAGGTCACACATGGGGTGAAGCCTCGCGCTGGTGGGGCAAGGTTCCCATCTTTGAAGAGGGAAAGAAAACTCCTGTCGGCAACGAGGAACTTGAATTTGATGTTGTTGCAGAAGACCTCTATGACAAAAACACAATTCTTGTTGGAGAATGTAAATGGACAGCCCCTGATTATGCCGACCGACTCTTGGAAAAGCTGAAGAGAAAGGTGTCTCTCGCCCCATTTGCCCAGGGAAAGAATGTAATATACCTCCTTTTCCTAAGAGAAAAGCCATTACCTGGTCCTCAGCCTTGCAAGGTGATATTGCCAGATGAAGTGGCAAGTTTACTGCATCATTGATGCTAATCTAAATTACGGTCAGTAAGGTAATAATTAAAACTTGCTTGCAGTAAAAACGCAAAAGTTTACTACGCTAACGCCATTTTTTAAGGGGTTAGCGTAGTAGACTTTTGATATTTCCCCTATTTCAGATTCTTATCCAGAAACTCCAGCATTTTCTCCTGCGCCTTCAGTCCGCAGGAATGAGGAATGTTCCAAAGCTCCGTATCCAGCAGATTATCTGCTCCCTGACTCTTCCAAACCTGATGCATTTCGGCGAAAGCATCCTTTACGCCGGGCACAGGGAAGAGCTTGTCTTTTGTGCCATTGATGAAGAGCATCGGTTTCGGACAGGCGAGGGAGGCGATGTGAGGATAATCGAGATATTGGCGGAGAGCGGGGATGCAATTCGCAAAACCGCCATTCTCCTTTCTTCCGAATCTCCGGGTAAGTTGAGCGTCCGTAGTAATCATCCAACAGATGGAAGCACCCGCCTTGATTCTATCCGATAAAGCAGAGAGCATCCACGAGCGATAGGCTCCCATCGAACAGCCTACGCATCCGATACGCTTCGCATCCACCATCGGCAGCGAAGCCAGGAACTCGGTGCTGGAAATATCATCGTAAGTCATGAAGGCAGAGAGGTCTCTACCCAGCATCATCATGTTGCCGGCTATCAGGTCGTATTTGTTTCTATCCACGCCCTCCTTTCGGCCTCGTTCTCCCCACATCGGAGCATCTGCCGAAAAGACTACGTAACCATGTTTCGCCAGATAATCGCCCACGTACTGATTATCATAAAGCTGCCTTGCCCACGCATCCGCATCATCCAAGATCTCCTGACAGAGTGCCTGCTTCGCTGGAGCATCTTGTTCTTCCGGAGTGAAGAAAGGACGAACCATCTTCTCCTTTCCGATAAAGAGATGAGCGCCATGATCATGAAGCGCATTGACTGTTGGGAATGGTCCCTTGCCATCCGGAATCAGGAGATAAGCCGTAATACGAGAATAGGCGTTGATATTAAAGGCGATTTTCTGCACCTTATACCCGTCTCTCTGTTCCTCGCCAAGCACTTCCATATCCCAAGCCGCAGCCGCCTTCGGAGGCGTCATCATACATTCGAATACCTTCGCCCTTGCCGCCTTCTTCCACTTTTTGAAGTTTCTGATAGGACTGTTGCCCCAAGCCATCGGATAGATCAGTTCCTTCTTCAGTTGCTCCACGTAGGTAGGAATTTCTCCCTCCCATTCATACTTCTCCCGCTTCTGAAGCTTCGGCTTCTGAGAGACCTGTGCAAACGCTACAGACGTCTGCAGCAATGCGATGATGCTATATGTGATAATCCTTTTCATTCTGTTGTATCGTTTATAAGAAATCTTTTTCCTGTTTTATAAGAAATCTATTTTTGTTTATCAGATTAGTTATTGTTTGCAAAATTAAGAAATTATCCGCAAAAACAGATGAATAATCTCGATATTTTTGCGTATCTTTGCCTAAACATCAATAAACAACAGATAAAACATCATAATCATAGAAGATAAAGACATGAAAATAGCAGTTTTTTGTTCAGCGAATAAGAATATCGACCCGGATTTCTTCACGATGACTGAAGAGATGGGCAAGTGGATGGCAGAGAAAGGCCACGACCTGGTTTTCGGCGGCTGCAACTCCGGACTGATGGATTGCATAGGCAAGGCGGTGAAGGCGCATGGCGGCAGAACCATCGGTGTGGTTCCTACGCTTGTAGAAAGAGGCGGCAGAACCTTTCCTGACCTCGACATTGAGATTCCTTGCGACAATCTCAGCGACCGCAAGGACCTGATGCTTGCCCAGAGCGACCTTTTCGTAGCTCTTCCTGGCGGTGTCGGCACCCTGGATGAAATCTTCACCATCGCCGCTGCCCATACCATCGGCTATCA
>USJD01000220.1 GCA_900554835.1 uncultured Prevotella sp.
GCCTGGTGAGAATGGTGTAATGCAGGGCTATTTCGACCTGATTCATTTGCCTTATTCTACAAGTGGTGTTCTTGTAGAGGCTATGACTTTTGATAAGTATGTACTCAACAATTATCTTCGTGGATTTGGTATCAATGTAGCTGATAGCATCTTGCTCCGCCGTGGTGAGGAATATGATGAGGAGGCTATTGCCAAGCGCATCGGTATGCCTTGCTTTGTAAAGCCTGCCGCTGATGGTAGCAGTTTTGGTGTTTCCAAGGTAAAGGAGGCTGACCAGTTGGCTCCTGCTCTTCGTCTGGCTTTCATGGAGGCTGAGGAAGCTATGATTGAGGGATTCATGGATGGTGTTGAAATTTCTCAGGGTATATACAAGACTGCCGACAAGTGTGTGGTTTTGCCTGCTACTGAGGTGGTGACCAGCAATGAATTCTTCGATTATGATGCCAAGTACAATGGACAGGTACAGGAAATTACTCCTGCTCGTCTTTCTCCTGAAACTGCAGCAGAAGTGGCTAAGACTACTTCCCGCATCTATGATATCCTCCATGCTAACGGTATTATCCGTATTGATTATATTATCACCAAGGATGAGAACGGTAAGGATAAGGTGAACATGCTGGAAATCAATACGACACCGGGTATGACCGTTACAAGTTTCATTCCGCAGCAGGTTCGTGCCGCAGGACTTGATATCAAGGATGTGCTCAGTGACATTGTAGAGAATCAATTTTAAAAGCTTTACATCATGAAGATCCCTCAAGAATTTGATACCATTAGACCTTGGGAGCCAGAAGACCTCCCGGAGGTGTTTGATCGTTTGCTGGCAAACGACCAGTTCAAGCAAGTGTTGGCATACCTGTATCCACAGGTACCTCTGGAAATGATTGCCCAAAAGTTGAAGGCTTGTAAGACAAATCTTGATTTCCAGTTGGCTTTCGCTTATGACTTCGTTCATGGCATATTGAAGAAGGCGGCTACGGGCTGCGAGATGGACTGTTCTTCACTCGATAATACCCGCAACTATACCTTCATCAGCAATCATCGTGATATCGTGCTCGATTCTGCCATCCTCGATGTCCTGCTGATAGACAATAAGTTCAAAACGACTTGCGAGATAGCCATCGGTGATAATCTCCTGTCTCTTCCTTGGGTCAAGGATCTGGTACGTGTCAACAAGGCTTTCATCGTAGAGCGTGCCTTGAGTATGCGTCAGATGTTGATGTCCAGTAAGCGTCTTTCCGACTATATGCACTTTGCTATCAAGGAGAAAAATGAGAATATCTGGATTGCCCAGCGCGAAGGTCGTGCCAAGGATAGCAATGACCGTACCCAGAAATCAATTCTCCAGATGATGTCTATGGGTGGTGAGGGAAGTATCATTGAACGATTGAAGCAGTTGCATCTGGTTCCTCTGTCTATCAGTTATGAGTATGACCCATGCGATTTCCTGAAGGCGAAGGAATTCCAGCAGAAGCGTGATAACGCTGATTGGAAGAAGGGACCTATGGATGACCTGATAAGTATGCAGACAGGTATCTTCGGTTATAAGGGGCACGTACATTATCATGCAGCCCCATGTCTTGATGAGTATCTTGATTCTCTGGATCCGGATATGCCAAAGCAGGATATATATAATAAGGTAGCAGCTTATATTGACCAGCAGATACATCGTAATTACCGTTTGTATCCTGGTAATTATGTGGCTCTCGATTTGTTGGAGGGAACGGAGGCTTATACCGATCAATATACTGCTGAAGACAAAGCAAAATTTACAAAGTATATCCAGGGTCAACTTGCAAAAATTGACCTTCCTGATAAGGATGAAGCCTACTTGAAAGAGCGTCTGTTGACGATGTATGCTAATCCTGTACGTAATAACCTTGCTGCTCAATAAGCAGCAAGGTTATTTTTTAAAAGTATATACATGCTTTGCTTCTTCTTTTTACCGCTAATATCTAAAAATAGCCTAAATAGACTTCGAAAAACGCAAAAAACTGCAAGATTCTTTCTCTGCAATGCACTCCATCTCTATCAGCCAGCCAGGGCGGCATACTTTTGCCTCCACGATGATGCGGGGTATCTGTGGATAAAACTGTTGCATCAGTCTATCTACCGTATGATAATCGGAAACATCGCGCAAGTAGATGATGAAATATTGGATGTCATTCATGGTGGCATCGCCGTCTTTTAGCAGGGCTCCGATGTTCTCCAGAAGTCTGCCTGTCTGTCTTACAATGTCTCCTTCATAAACTACATCACCTTGTTTGTCGATGCTTGCCGTGCCGGAAATAAAGTATTGCTGTTTGAACTGTTGTTTTCCATCAGAATTTACAGAATGAACTGGTATTGTAACTCGGGTTCCTCTTTCGAAGGCAACTCCATATTCATGAGTAGGATTCAGATGTTCGAGAGCCTGAAGATACTTCTTGTTCTCCTCCTTGATATCAGGGATGGTCAGGAAATCGATGGCCACGGATGCATTCAGAACAGAAGTGCTTCCTCCTATGCCTGTACTGGCGATATAGTGAGTATCTGCAGTAAGACCTTGTTGGCTGAATACGTCGTTTCGGGCTTCTACCACGCCTTGATAGTTTACATCAATATCGGTTACATAGATCCATGTTCTTACCAGATTCCGTTCCATGGTCATATCTGTATCAGCGATGAGGCTTAGATATTTCTCAAACAGCATGTGGGTTTGCTCGTATGAATCTTTTCCTTTCGCTTCCTCCTCTGTCAGTCGGAGACTATGGAATAGGATAGGGGTCTTATCATCTGTTGTTTTGATCAGGAGAGAATTCTTGCTTCCGTCAAGCGGAGGTTGCTCTACAATCGTAAGATTGGTATCTTTGAGAAATTCCTGATAAAGGAGCGATTCCTGTAGCTCTTTTATCTGGTTTTTTGAGTCGCTGAGGAAAACCTTACAATACTGCAAGGTTCTGTTCTGCAGATTCTCTGTGTCGAGATAATTACCTGTTTTTAGATACAGAAAGTTGAGGCGGTCGTTGAAAGTGCCCTTAGCTTCTGGTGATAATGTAATGTATTTGTCCATCTTCTTCTTTTTTTTCGGCGGCAAAGGTACAGATAATATTTGAAATATGTGAATTTGGACTGAATGAAAAGATAAAAATACCGAGAAATGGGGATGGAATCATGAGGGAGGAAGAACGAAAAAGGGAAGTAAAGGCTTGTTTTCCTTTACTTCCCCAATCTCTTTCTTATTTCCTGTTTTAGAGTGATTCGAGCATACGCTTGATGACAACCTCGGCTGAAATCTCACGGTTGGCAGCCTCTGGAATCACCAGACTGTTCTGGCTTTCGATGACATCATCGGTAACAATCAAACCACGGCGAACTGGCAAACAGTGCATGAAGCAACCATTATTGGTCCAACTCATGTGCTCCTCGTCGATGGTCCAGCTCATGTCCTTGCTCAGAATCTCACCATACTGTGCTGGGTCTTTTACGCCTGGGCAGCTCCAGTTCTTGGCATAAACGAAGTCTGCACCTTCCAATGCTTTCTTCTGGTCGTACTCCACCTTGGCATTGCCCACGAACTTAGGGTCGAGTTCATAACCTTCAGGATGGGTTACTACGAAATCAACATCAGCTGCATTCATCCACTGGGCGAATGAGTTTGGTACGGCTTGAGGCAAGGCGCGGCAATGAGGAGCCCAGGTCAGAACCACCTTAGGACGAGCCACCTTCTTATGTTCCTCGATCGTGATGAGGTCGGCAAATGCCTGGAGTGGGTGAACGGTAGCTGTCTCCATCGCAAAAACAGGACGACCGCTGTACTTCACGAACTGGTTGACGATGGTCTCGGCATAATCGTAGTCACGGTCTTTCAAACCGGCAAAGCTGCGCACACCGATAAGGTCGCAGAAGCTTCCCATCACAGGGATAGCCTCCAGCAGGTGCTCGCTCTTGTCGCCATCCATGATGACGCCACGTTCTGTCTCTAATTTCCATGCGCCAGCATTTACGTCGAGCACGATTACATTCATGCCCAGGTTCATTGCTGCCTTCTGTGTACTCAAACGGGTACGGAGACTGTTGTTGAAAAATATCATCAGCAAGGTTTTGTTCTTGCCCAACTCCTGATAACCGAAACGGTTTGCTTTCACTTCCTGTGCCTCGGCGAGTGCTGCTTTCAGGTCGCCAAGGTCTTCAACATTAAAGAATGTCTTCATTGTTATTTTGTTTTTATTTGTTATTTCTAATATAAAGCTATTGAATTCTTCACTCTTCACTCTTCGTTCTTCACTTCCTTGTCTGTCCATTTCCTGTAATCAACCACTTGTAGGTGGTAATCTCTTCGAGTGCCATAGGTCCGCGGGCTCCAAGTTTTTGAGTACTGATACCAATTTCAGCTCCCAGTCCAAATTGTGCGCCATCGGTGAAACTGGTAGGGGCGTTCACATAGACGCAGGCTGCATCTACCATCATCTGGAATTTCTTTAGGGCTGCTTCGTCATTAGATACGATACTTTCGCTGTGTCCGCTTCCGTAAGTAGCGATATGGTCGAGTGCTTCGTCTTCAGAAGCTACAGTCTTGATACCCATCTGCATACTGAGCCATTCGGTGTTCCAGATGCTCTTCACGTTGGCATCGGCTTCCTTCATCTTTGCCTCACTTTCCTCTGCCTTATATAATAAGGTATCAGGATAGTGTCCCTTTAATGCCTCGTAAGCTTGGGCATCAGCATGAATCTTGGTCTCATGTTTGGCAAGTTCTTCGCACAGCGTTCTAAGGTCGTTCAAACGGCTTTCGTGAATCAACAGACAGTCGAGTGCATTGCATACGCTTACTCTTCGGCACTTGGCATTGGTGATGATGCGCTTGCCCATCTCCAAGTCGCCATCCTTGTCGAAGTAACAATGTACCACGCCTGCTCCTGTCTCAATTACCGGTACTTTGGCAGTATCACGAACGAAGTTGATGAGTTTCTTTCCGCCACGAGGAATGCAGAGGTCGATATAGCCAACGGCATTCAGCATTTCTCCCGTAGCTTCATGGGTAGCAGGTAGGAGCGTACATACGTCAGGATTCACTCCATACTTTATCAACACCCTGTGGATAAGTTCAACACCCGCTGAGTTAGAGGCATTTGCATCCTTTCCTCCTTTCAGTACGCAGGCATTGCCGCTTTTGAAGCAGAGAGAGAAAACATCGTAGGTTACGTTAGGACGAGCCTCATAAATCATACCGATGACTCCGAAAGGAACGGCAACTCTCTGCAGGTGCAATCCGTTTTCGAGTGTCTTGTCTTTGAGAACTCTTCCAAGCGGTGAGGGCAACGTGCTGACGTGTCTCATATCCGAAGCAATATCCTGGAGTCGCTGCTCTGTAAGTTGCAGTCGGTCATAGAGCGGGTTCGCTTTGTTCATCTTTGCCAGGTCTTCTGCATTTGCTGCAAGGAGCGCAGGAGTTTCGGCGATG
>USJD01000221.1 GCA_900554835.1 uncultured Prevotella sp.
ACCGTAGGGAGCGATAACTCCTTTAACTTCTTTAACTCCTGAACTTGCGAAACTTGAATTAAATAAAAATAAATAATGAAAAGAATATTGTTTGCAATGTCGCTGATGGCGGCAACAACAGTCGCTTTCGCCCAGACACCTCAGAAGGGGGAGAAGGCAAAGACCACAGTAGCTGGTCCGATGGAAGATGTGAATCATGTGATTGATAATACGGTGGACAGTCTCAACAAGGCGATGACAGCCCGCATTGTTCCTGGAACCAGCAGAAAGGGCAACAATCCTGTGCTCTTCCTGATAGGCAACTCTACCATGCGCAATGGTACGCTCGGCAATGGTAACAACGGTCAGTGGGGCTGGGGCTACTACGAGCATGAGTTCTTCGACGAGAATAAGATTACGGTAGAGAATCAGGCGCTCGGAGGCATGAGCAGCCGTACTTTCTACAACCGTCTCTGGCCGGATGTGCGCAAGGGTATCAAGGCTGGTGACTGGGTGATCATCTCCATCGGTCATAATGACAATGGTCCTTACGACAGTGGCAGAGCACGTGCCAGCATCCCTGGCATCGGCAAGGATTCGCTCAATGTCACCATCAAGGAGACGGGCGTGAAGGAGACCGTCTATACCTACGGCGAGTATATGCGCAAGTATATCAACGACTGCAAGGCGCTCGGTGCTCATCCTATCCTGATGTCGCTCACTCCTCGTGATGCCTATGATGAGAATGATAAGATTGTGCGTGTGAATAAGACTTTCGGATTGTGGGCGAAGCAGGTGGCAGAGCAGGAGGGCGTTCCTTTTGTAGATCTGAACGAGATTTCGGCTGCCAAACTCGACAGTTACGGTCATTGGAAGGAGAAGTATCACTTCTTCAAGGACCATATCCACACCTCCCGTTTCGGAGCGATGATGAATGCCCGTTCGGCTGCTGAGGGATTGGCTGAGAGCAAGGATCCAAGTTTGGCTCCTTTGCAGGCGATGATGATCAATGTGGCTCTGCCGGTGGAGAATTTCCAGCGTGAGAAGGGCAAGCCGGTGGTTTTCTTTACTGGCGACAGTACCGTAAAGAATGCTGACAAGGAAGAGGATGGCATGTGGGGCTGGGGCTCTCAGGCTTATACCATTTTCAATCCGAAGAAGATTACCTGTGTGAATGCTGCCAAGGCGGGTCGCAGTAGCCGTTCCTACCTCAATGAGGGCAGATGGGAGAAGGTGTACAACAGTCTGCAGCCGGGTGACTACGTGCTCATCGAGTTCGGGCATAACGACATCTGTTCCTTGACCGATAAGAAGATGCGCGGTTCCATCCCTTGTGCCAAGGATACCTGCAATGTCTATCAGATGCAGGAGAGCAAGCAGTTTGAGGTGGTTTATTCTTTCGGCTGGTATCTGAAGAAGTTCATTCAGGACGTTTACGAGAAGGGCGCTCATCCTATTTTGGTTTCCCTGACTCCTCGCAATGAGTGGCCACACGGCAAGATGGAACGTCGCAACGATACCTATGGCAAGTGGTATAGAGAGGTTGTGGCAGAGACCGAAGTTCCTTTCCTCGACCTCCACAATATTGCCGCCGATTCTTATGATAAGATTGGTAAGGAGAAGGTGAAAGAATATTACAAGAAAGATCATACGCACACTTCTCTCAAGGGTGCTCGTCATAACGCAAAGTGTGTGGCGAAAGGATTGAAAAAAATGAAGAGCCCATTGGCTAAATATTTGAAATAATAATTTTGAATGAAATATATGACAGCAAAATATTTTTTCTATTCTGGTCTGCTGATGTTGGTTTCTGCTACTGGCACTGCTTCTGCATCCGTTCGAGATACGATTTCTCTCGACAGAGGATGGCAGTTCCATCGTGGGGATGTTTCCGACGTGAATATGCTGAAGAAATTGCAGGCTAATGATGAGGTGGTTAATCTACCTCACGATTTCCTGATTGGACAGGACTGGGTGGCTCCTGATGCCAGCGAACGTCCTGATAATAGTGATGCAGGTAGTAATGTTCGCAGCCGATTGAGTCCGCGCGGCTTTAAGGAAATGGGCATTGGCTGGTATCGTTATGAACTGACTCCGAAGGCCGAGTGGAAGGGCAAGCGCATCCTTCTCGATTTCCAGGGCATCATGCTCGTGGGCGATGTTTATCTGAATGGTAAGCGAATAGGAGGTACTGACTATGGTTACCTCGGCTTTGATGTAGATGTGAGCAAGCTGCTCAAGTTTGGCGAAGTCAATGAGATTGCAGTGAAGGCAGATACCCGCAATCCGAACAACTCCCGCTGGTTTACCGGTGCCGGTCTTTATCGGGATGTCAACCTTATCGTCACCGACAAGGATCTGTTTTTCCCTCGCCATCCGCTCTTCATCCGTACTGTCAACAATCAGGAAGTGAAGATTCGGGCTAACATCTTCAACCAACAGAAAAAAGTGAAGGCTGCTGCCATCCTGCCAGAGGCACTCGCTGCAGAGGCTGCTAAGGCTAATGATGCGGCTGATAAGGCAAAGGCTCCCGGAACTTTTATTCCGGTAGAAGTCAGAATCTTGGATGCTGACGGCCATGTGGTGGCGCAGCAGAAAACGGATGTGGATTTCAATGCCAAGTGGCGCGACAGAGAGTATGAACTGTCGGCTATCAAGATAGAGAATGCCAAGCTATGGTCTTGCGATACACCTTATTTATATACTGCTGAGGTGACGCTTTACGATAACGAGGGCAAGGTGGCTGACCAGATACGTGAACCGTTTGGTGTGAGAACCATCGAGATGAATCCGCAGCAGGGTCTGCTCGTCAATGGCAAGAAGGTGCTCCTGCAGGGTTTTGCCAATCACCATACCCTCGGTGCATTAGGTGCAGCAGCCTATCCACGTGCCATCGAGAAGCGTCTTAAGATGATGAAGGAGTTTGGATTCAATCATGTGAGAACTTCCCATAATCCCTATAGCGAAGACTTCCTTAGACTTTGCGACAGATTGGGTATTCTCGTAGTGGATGAACTCTATGATAAGTGGTTGGCTCAGTATGCCGGAGGCAGAGTAGATTGGGAGAGTCTCTGGCAGAAGGATATTCCGGAATGGGTGAAGAGAGACAGAAATCATCCGTCTGTGGTGCTCTGGAGTTTGGGTAATGAACTGCAGCAGTATTCCAATCTGCCTTTCAACGACTGGGGGGTGACGGCTTATGAACTGCAGAAGCAACTGCTCCATCGCTACGACGACACCCGTCTCACTACCGTGGCCATGCATCCGCGCTATCGCAATTTAGATACCGATTCTATTCCTGCCGATTTAGCTGTGGCTACCGAGGTGAATTCCTATAATTATAGGTATATGTACTTCCCTGGCGACATGAAGCGCTATCCGGAAAAGATGTTCTATCAGAGTGAGGCGAGCACGGCAGCGATGGGTCCTAATTTCTATGAGATGGACCGCAATAAGGTGCTCGGGTTAGCTTACTGGGGCGCCATCGACTATCTGGGCGAGAGTATGGGATGGCCTGTTAAGGGCTGGAATCAGGGTGTTTTCGACCTGTCTCTGCAACCGAAACCGGATGCTTATTTTGTGAAAAGTATGTTCTCCGACGAGCCAACTGTGCATATCGGCATCATCGAGAAGGCTGGTGGCAATGTGCAGTGGAACGGCATCAATGTTTCGGCTGGTAAACTTTCTGAGAACTGGAACCGTGAGGCTGGCGAGAAGGTTTCGCTCTATACCTATACGAATGGTGACGAGGTGGAGCTATTCCTGAACGGCAAGAGTTTGGGTGTGAAGAAGAACAGTGACGACCCTAAGTTGCGTGCCCGTATCAAGTGGGACGGCATCGCTTATGCGCCTGGCACTCTGTTGGCTGTGGCTCGGAAGAATGGCAAGGTTGTGGCTCGTCATCAGATAGAAACTACGGGCGAGGTTGTGGCGCTGAAGTTGGTGCCTGATGCTGAAACCTGGCATGCTGACGGACAGGACCTGATGCACGTGAGAGTGTATGCCGTAGATAAGAAAGGCAGGAGAGTGATGGATCTGAAGGACAAGAATGCTTTCAGTAACTTGACTTTCACGGTGAAGGGCGATGCGGATATCGTAGCGGTGGATAACGGAAATATCAATTCGGATGAGTTGCATGTGGGCAAGAAGCAGTTGAACAAGACTGCCGAGCGTGCGCTCTATCAGGGTTCTGCGCTTGTGATATTAAGAGCTGGAACTCAGCCATCCAAGGTTGAATTGACAGTTTCCTGCAAGAATGCGGTATCGAGCGTTCAGTCTGCTGCTTCGGGCGTTCAGTCTGCTGCATCGAGCGTTCAGAAAAGCAATCTGAAAACAAAGAGAATCGTATTAGTTACAAAATAGAGTTTTGAAAAAGTTCCTTGAAACCCCAAATTGAAAAGGTTTTTTGGAACTTTTTTTATGGTTCTTGATTTTTTAATGGTTCTTGAATTTTAATGGTTTCTGAACTTTTTCAAAGTGGGGGCCCTATAACTTTTCAAGGGGTTCTTGAATATCTTTCTTGAGCCTTTCTCTCTCTTGTTAATGCACAAAAAAAACTGATATTACTGATATTGATATCGCTGCGAGTAGCAAAAATGGATTATATTTGTCTAATTTAGTCCCGATAGGGTATAAAATAAGCTTAAAAAACATAGGCTACTCCCGATAGGGTATAATTTTAAGAGAGCAGTATCAGACTACTCCCGATAGGGTATAATCATAGTTCTAAAGTGGGCATTTATCATGATTTTCATGATTTGTGCCCATTTTTGAATGATATTTATTTGCTTTTTATTAAAAGTTTTACTATTTTTGCATCCGAAATTGATTTGTGTCAAATTTACACCTTTTTTAAGGGAGTTTAGTTTTTCAATCGTATATATATCACAGAAGTTTCGCATGTGGTTTAAGTACGGGCTGAAGGCCCAAAAGCTCCAGAAGCAGCGTGTGGAGCTTACATGCGAATAATAATTCTGATATAATCTCTGGTCTCAGGATCAACAAAGATTGGGTTTTGATATGATTAAATGCAACAATATAACTATAAAATACCTAATAAAATGATGAAAAAAAGAATTTTCTGTGCAGCCTTACTTTCTGCCGCAATGTTTGCTCCTGCTGCGTTGCAGGCTCCTGCTATGGCTGCGAATGCTTCTGCTAAGGCTTCTTCTGTAAAGTCTGCTGGTGCTTCTGTCAAGGCTTCTTCAGCCAAGTCTAAGGGTTCTGCATCCCAGAAAAACAAGGTTTTGGACAATGGTTATCCTTTTGCTCAGGTACCATTCACCAGTGTGAAAATCGCTCAGAATACCTTTTGGGGTGCGCGTCTGAAGGCAGCCCGCGAGGTAACCGTGCCATTGGCTTTCAGCAAGTGTGAGAGCGAGCATCGCTACAAGAATTTCGAGATGGCTGCCTATACCTTGCAGCATCCGGGACATG
>USJD01000222.1 GCA_900554835.1 uncultured Prevotella sp.
TTAAGTTTTTTATTTTACTGGCTTATAATTCGAAAATTTTATATAAATTTGCAACAATAATAAAAGAAAGGAAAGCTATATGGAAACAAAAGACAAGAAAATACAAGTTCATACCATAGACTACAAAGACATCGACAAGTTTTTCCCTGCTCATAGCGAGATTACTATGTCTCCACTTCCGAAAGGACACATAGCACGACTTGCTACCATCCACAAGGTTAAGGCTCAATAAAAACTTCAAGATGAAAAAGTCTATTACACAAAAATATCCTGCAAAGGCTGAAAGCATTCTGTCAAGTTGTTTTGTGATAAAACCTGCAACTAACAATAAACTTGAATATTGCGAAGCCAAGGATGTCCTTTGGGATACAGGTGCTACAAACACTATTATATCCAGAAACATAGCAGATGCTTTAGGATTGGAACCTATCCAAAAAGCCATGATTGCAGGAATTGGCGGAAATGTAGAGGCTTACACTTATAAAATAAGCCTATATTTTGCCAAAGAAGGTGCTTGGATAAAAGATTTGGAAGTTCTTGCTTGTGATTTAGAAGACAATGACATTATCATTGGCATGGACACCATTACACGAGGAGACTTAGCTATCACCAATAAAAATGGAGAAACATGGTTCTCTTTCCGTATTCCTTCACAAGAGCATATTGAATTTGAGTAAGACGTTTATTATCTAAAAAATCCCTGCCATAGGAAGCCTTTCCTACAGCAGGGATTTTTCTATTGGGAATCATCAAGAATGACTTAACTGTCAATTCTTAACTACTAACTATCAACTATTTATACTCTCCCCAAGCCTTGATGTCGATATCCTCGAGCTTGGTGGTGCAGAATGCATAGATGAATGCACTCGCCAGACGGCTGTTGGTAATCAATGGCACGTTCAGGTCGATGGCAGCACGGCGAATCTTGTAACCATTGCTCAACTCGCTGCTGGTCAAGTTCTTCGGAATATTCACTACCATATCAATCTCGTGGTTGTGGAGCATCTCCAAAGCCTTTGGCGCACCGCCTTCTGCCTCCTCTGATGGCCAGAGCACACGGGTGTTCTCTATGCCATTCTCGGTGAGGAACTTGCTACTACCACCAGTTGCATACAGCTTGTAACCATGCTTAACCAGCATCTGGGCAGCATCGAGCAAATCTACCTTCTGCTTGGCAGAACCTGTAGAAAGCAGGATGTTCTTGGCTGGAATGCGATGACCCACAGAAAGCATACTCTTCAGAAGAGCGGTAGATGTATCGTCGCCCAAGCAACCTACCTCACCCGTACTGCTCATATCCACACCCAATACAGGGTCCGCCTTCTGCAAACGGTTGAAGCTGAACTGAGATGCCTTGATACCTACATAGTCGAGATCGAAGAGGTTCTTGTGTGGCTTCTCTACTGGCAAACCGAGCATCACGCGGGTAGCCAACTCGATGAGGTTGATCTTCAATACCTTGCTCACGAATGGGAACGAACGGCTGGCACGCAAGTTACACTCGATAACGAGAATATCATTGTCACGAGCCATAAACTGGATGTTGAACGGACCATTGATGTGCAACTCCTTGGCAATCTGACGACCTACTCGCTTCACACGACGCACTGTCTCAACATACAACTTCTGAGGAGGGAACTGGATGGTAGCATCACCAGAGTGAACACCGGCAAACTCGATGTGCTCGGAAATAGCATAGGCAATCACCTCACCATTCTTTGCCACTGCATCCATCTCAATCTCCTTGGCATGCTCGATAAACTTACTAACTACCACTGGGTGATCCTCACTTACATTGGCAGCCAACTGCAGGAATCGCTTCAACTCTTCCTCGTTAGAACATACGTTCATCGCAGCACCAGAAAGAACGTAGCTTGGACGAACCAATACAGGGAAACCTACACGCTCGATGAAGTTGTCGATGTCCTCCATAGAGGTCAGGGCGCTCCACTCTGGCTGGTTGATGCCGTTGTTGGTCAACATCTGAGAGAACTTGGCACGGTCCTCAGCGTTATCGATGTCCTTGGCAGCAGTACCTAAGATTGGCACGTTCTGTGCATCCAGATGCATAGCCAGGTTGTTTGGAATCTGACCACCGGTAGATACGATGACGCCATGAGGCTGCTCCATCTCGATGATATCCATCACGCGCTCGAAGGTCAACTCGTCGAAGTAGAGACGGTCGCACATATCGTAGTCGGTAGAAACTGTCTCTGGGTTGTAGTTGATCATCACTGAGCGCCAGCCCTCCTTGCGGATTGTATTCAAAGCCTGAACGCCACACCAGTCGAACTCTACGGAAGAACCGATGCGATAAGCACCTGAACCGAGTACGATGATAGAACGGTGATCGTTCTCGAAGTTGATGTCGCTCTTCACACCTGCGTAGGTTACATAGAGGTAGTTGGTCTGAGCAGGATACTCTGCTGCCAGGGTATCAATCTGCTTTACTACAGGCAGAATGCCATAGCTCTTGCGCTTGTTGCGAACCAGGAGGGCTGCCTTGTGCATGTTGCCCAACTCCTGCTCCAAGCCCACGGCACGAGCAACCTGGAAGTCGGTGAAACCGTAAACCTTAGCGGTGCGGAGCAGATCCTGACCGATGGTATTGATGTTGCACTTCTTCATCTCTTCGTCGATGTCGATGATGTGCTTCAGTTTCTCCAGGAACCACTTGTCAATCTTGGTCAAGTCGTGAATCTGATCTACGGTATAGCCCTTGTGCATTGCCTTTGAAATCACGAACACACGCTTATCTGTTGGCTCGCGCAAAGCTGCATCGATATCATCGATTTCAAGTTCCTTGTTCTCTACGAAGCCGTGCATGCCCTGACCTATCATACGAAGACCCTTCTGAATGGCCTCCTCGAAGTTGCGGCCGATGGCCATTACCTCACCTACTGACTTCATAGATGAACCCAACTCCTTATCTACGCCACGGAACTTAGACAAGTCCCAACGAGGAATCTTACAAACCACGTAGTCCAATGCTGGCTCGAAGAAAGCTGATGTGGTCTTGGTAACAGAGTTCTTCAACTCGAACAGGCCGTAGCCCATACCGAGCTTGGCTGCAACGAAGGCCAGAGGATAACCGGTAGCCTTAGAAGCCAAGGCAGATGAACGGCTCAAGCGGGCATTCACCTCAATCACGCGATAGTCCTCGCTCTTAGGGTCGAAGGCATACTGCACGTTACACTCACCTACGATTCCAATGTGACGGATAATCTTGATGGCGAGGGCACGGAGCTTATGATACTCAGAATTGCTCAGGGTCTGAGATGGAGCGATGACGATACTCTCACCGGTATGGATACCTAATGGGTCGAAGTTCTCCATGTTACAAACTGTGATACAGTTGTCGTAACGGTCACGAACTACCTCATACTCAATCTCTTTCCAACCCTTCAAACTCTTCTCTACCAATACCTGTGGAGAGAATGAGAAGGCCTTCTCTGCGAGTTTGTTCAACTCCTCCTCGTTGTCTGCGAAACCAGAACCGAGTCCACCCAATGCGTAAGCAGCACGGATGATGACAGGATAGCCGAGCTCAGCAGCAGCCTTGCGGGTCTGCTCGATGTTCTCGCAAGCCTCGCTCTTGATGGTCTTCACATTGATTTCATCCAGCTTTTCTACGAAGAGCTCACGGTCCTCAGTATCCATGATAGCCTGAACAGGAGTACCCAACACCTTGACATTATATTTCTCCAGGATGCCCTGGCGATAGAGTTCCACACCACAGTTGAGGGCAGTCTGACCACCGAAGCTGAGGAGGATTCCGTCTGGCTTCTCCTTCTGGATAACACGCTCTACGAAGTATGGCTGCACTGGCAGGAAGTAAATCTGGTCGGCAACACCTTCTGATGTCTGTACGGTTGCGATATTCGGGTTGATGAGCACTGTCTCGACACCTTCCTCGCGCAATGCCTTCAGGGCCTGCGAACCTGAGTAGTCGAACTCACCTGCTTCACCGATCTTCAAGGCTCCAGAACCTAAGAGGAGCACCTTCTTTATATTTTCGTCTTTCATCTTTTTTCCTAATTATTTAAGTGTTTCTACAAACTTATCAAACATGAACTCTGTATCCACAGGACCTGAACAAGCCTCTGGGTGGAACTGGCTTGAGAACCAAGGGTTCACCTTGTGGCGGATACCCTCGTTGGAGCCATCATTCATATTGACAAAGAGTTCCTCCCAATCGTTGCCCAATGTCTTGGCGTCAACGGCATAACCGTGGTTCTGAGAGGTGATGTAGCAATTATTGGTTCCTACCATGCGTACAGGCTGGTTGTGTGAACGGTGACCATACTTCAACTTGTAGATGGTTGCACCGGCTGCCTTAGAAAGCAACTGGTTACCCATACAGATACCGCAGATAGGCTTGCGGCTCTGATTGATCTGCTTGCGGATAATATTTACAGCATCCTCGCACATATCTGGGTCGCCAGGACCATTTGCCAGGAACAAGCCATCGAAATCCATATCGGTGTAATCGTAATTCCAAGGCACACGAATTACCTCAACACCTCTGTTGATGAGGCAACGGATGATGTTTGCCTTCACACCGCAGTCAACGAGTACCACCTTCTTGCCGGCACCCTCGTTGTAACGGATAATCTCCTTGCAGCTCACCTGGTCAACGAAGTTTACACCCTCATAGTTAGCCTCAGGGATGTTGTCTGGTTCATCATCAAAGAGAATCTTACCCATCATCACACCATGCTCACGGAGCACCTTAGTCAACTCACGAGTGTCGATGCCTGTGATTCCTGGCACCTTTTCGCGCTTCAACCAGTCGGCAAGACTCTCCACTGCATTCCAGTGGCTGTACTGCTCGCTGTAATCATTCACGATGATGGCAGAAGCATAAATCTTGTCACTCTCCATGAAGGTTGGCAAACCATTCTCCTCGAAAGTAAATGGTGGCACACCATAGTTGCCCACGAGAGGGAATGTAAGTGTCATCAACTGACCGGCGTAAGAAGGGTCGGTCAAACTCTCTGGATATCCCATCATGGCTGTGTTGAACACAACCTCGCCCGCTACAGGAGCGTCATATCCAAAAGATTTGCCATGGAACTTGGTTCCATCGCTCAAAACTAAGGTTACTTTTTTCATATCTGACATTTGATTCTTTTATTTCATACTTATAAGAGCAAATGAATTCTTCACTCTTCGTTCTTCACTCTTCACTTATTTATGATAAACGTTTTCGATATAGTTCACAAACGACTGGTTGCAGAGCTTCGTGCCGCCTGGGGTTGGATAATGACCGGTGAAATACCAGTCGCCCTTGTGGTTTGGAATCGCCTCGCGCAAGCCCTCGATGCTCTGGAACACGAGCTGGATAGGAGTGGTCATGCCCTCTGGGCGAAGCATCTCTACTATCTTCTCGTTGATTTCCTCG
>USJD01000223.1 GCA_900554835.1 uncultured Prevotella sp.
CGTGAGATTGTAGAGGCTTACATCAAGCGTTTGAACGATCTTGAAGCTATCGCCATGAGTTATCCTGGCGTAACCAAGACTTACGCTATCCAGGCAGGTCGTGAACTCCGTGTCATCGTGGGTGCGGATAAGATGAACGATGAAGAGAGCATCAAGCTTTCTGATGAAATCGCAACCAAGATTCAGAATGAGATGACTTATCCTGGTCAGGTTAAGATTACTGTGATTCGTGAGACTCGTAGTGTAGCTTACGCTAAGTAAGATAGAATTATATTTGAAGTTTAAATTGTCGTTTCTCTTCTGCAAAGTAGAGAGATGTATCTTGATAAAGCCGTACTCTGAAAAAGGGTGCGGCTTTTCTTTTCCCTTTTCAGAATATGATGAAAGCAGAACAGAAAGTATTAAAGCGATTCAATAAAGGATGTGTTGACTATCATCTTTTGGAGGATGGGGACCGTATTCTTATTGCCTTGAGTGGAGGCAAGGATTCATTGGAACTTGTCCGTTTGCTGGCTCAGCGTGCCCGTATCTATAAGCCGCATATCGAAGTGGAGGCGGCTCATATCATCATGGATAACATTCCTTACGAAACCGACCGCTCTTATCTGCAGGATTTCTGTGCAGAGAATGGCATCAAACTCCATATCCTTCATAGTTCGTTCGATGAATCAACCGATCCCCGTAAGACCCGTTGCTTCCTCTGTGCCTGGAACCGACGTAAGACGCTCTTCGAGTTTGCGGTAAGCCACGGGTTCAATAAGATAGCTCTGGGACATCACATGGATGATATCCTCATTACCCTGCTGATGAACATCACCTTCGAGGGGTCTCATTCCACCATGCAGCCCAGTCTTCCTCTGAAACATTATCCGCTTACTATTATCCGTCCGCTCTGTCTCGTACATGAGGCGGATATCCGGCAGGTAGCAGAAGAGTTGCATTTCACTAAGCAGAAGGCGTTGTGTCCTTACGAAGAGACTACCCGCCGTTCGGATATGCAAGCCGTCTTCCTTCATTTGGAGCAGCTGAACCCTGAAGCCCGCTATAGTCTTTGGCGTTCAGTCTTTGGGGAATAAAATATAGTAGAAAAAGCAATAAAAACGAAAGTAGTTGCATGAGCACATGCAACTACTTTCGTTGTACAATGCAATAGGCTTCATTTGCCATCGAAGCCTATTGTGTTTGTTCCTGGGTTAGACCGGAATACTTCTTGATTAGATTCATGTCAACACCATTGGCAAGCATGTTCTTAGCAATTTCCAAGGCTTTCTCATTCTTACTTCTTATTTCATGTCATCCGAGTTGAGTATGGTGATGGTCTTGCCCTCAATCCTGATGGCACCCTTCTCCTCGAATTCGGAGAGGCAGCGGAGGAGCGAGAACTTCTGGATACCGAAGATATCCGCCATTTCCTGTCGGCTGACATCCAGCCGGATGGTTCTGTTCTGCTGTTCGGTAGCCATCTTGATGAGGTATTGTGCCACCTTCTCCTTGACGGAGAAAAGGGAGAGCATGCGCATTTTCTGCGAAAGGAAGATATCTATCCTTGACAGGTGCTGGATGAAGTTCCAGCGTATGCGCTCATCGGTATCTATCAGCAGTTTCAGTTCCGAAGGCTTCATGCGCAGGAGGGTAGTCTTCTTACTTGTCTCCACGCTTACGGGCATCTCGTTATGATGTGCGAAGATATAGGCAGGGGCTATCAGCATCGATTCCCCCAACCGCTCTATCTGGGCCTGCTTGCCCGACAATCCCGACATGCGGGCTATCATCTCTCCCTCGACGATGATGTCGGCATATCTGCAGGGCATTCCTGCCAGCACATAGATTTCCCTGGCTGGAAGCTCAACCATCCGGTAGCTTACCATCGATAGCGCCCCTCTGATTTCCTCAGGAGTAAATCCCTCAAACACCGTGCATTTCTGCAAGGTAACGAATATTGATTCTTCCATACATTTAAGTTTTATATTCAATAACGCATTTTCTCCCGATTTATTGTTTGCTCAAAAAAAATAAGGCACTTTGCAACACTCTCGAGAGTGTTATTGCAAAGTGCCTTTTAAACATGAAAACTTATCCCTTGACTTTTTACTCGTGTTTTACTGATTCTTCCTTAACTCAGTAGCTGCTGTTCTTATCCTATATATTTTTTGATGTCCTCTTCTACCGTTCCGTTTCCGGCAATGCCAAAGGTATCTACCAGTACCTTCAGTACGGCTGGTGAACAGAAGGCTGGGAGCGTAGGACCCAGATGGATGTTCTTTACGCCCAGATGCAGCAGGGCAAGAAGTACGATGACCGCCTTCTGCTCGTACCAGGCAATATTGAAGAAGATAGGAAGATCGTTGATGTCGCTGGCTCCAAAGATCTCCTTCAGCTTCAATGCTACAACCGCCCAGGAATAGGAGTCGTTGCACTGACCGGCATCCAGAACACGAGGAATGCCGTTGATGTCGCCCAGATTGAGCTTATTATACTTGAACTTGGCACAGCCACTGGTGAGGATCACTACATCCTGAGGCAGCGCCTTGGCAAACTCCTCGTAGTAGTTGCGGCTCTTCATTCTGCCATCGCAGCCACTCATCACCACAAACTTGCGGATGGCTCCGCTCTTCACAGCCTCTACTATCTTGTCTGCCAGGGCAAAGACCTGGGCATGTGCAAAACCGCCGATGATTTCGCCTGTCTCAATCTCCTTTGGTGGTTGGCAGGTTTTGGCAAGTGCAATCACCTCGGAGAAGTCCTTGTGGCCGTCGGCACCCGCCTGGATATGCTTCCAGCCAGGGAAACCGGTAGAGTTGGTGGTGAAGACACGGTTCCTGTAGCCTGCCGATGGCGATGGCGGAACGATGCAGTTGGTGGTGAAGACAACAGGACCGTTGAAACTCTCGAATTCCTCCTTCTGTTTCCACCACGCATTGCCGTAGTTGCCCACCAGATGCTTGTACTTCTTGAGCTGCGGATAGTAGTGGGCAGGAAGCATCTCGCCATGGGTATAGACATCGATGCCCGTACCTTCGGTCTGGATGAGGAGATCTTCGATATCCTTCAGGTCGTGGCCTGAGATGAGGATGCCCGGATTGCTGCCTGTGCCGATGTTCACCCGGGTTAATTCCGGATTGCCGTATGCCTGGGTGTTGGCCTTGTCGAGGAGTGCCATCACATCCACGCCGTACTTTCCTGTTTCGAGCACCACGCCCAGCAGCGTGTTCATATCAGCATCAGGGTTGCTGATGGTGGCGAGTGCACGGCACATGAAGCTGATGATCTCGCTGTTCTCTTCTCCCAGATGGGCTGCGTGCTCGTAGTATGCCGCCATACCCTTCAGACCGAGCATGGTGAGTTCTTTGAGCGAGCGGATATCTTGATTCTCGTGGCGGAGCACGGATTCACGGGCGCCCTCTGCCTCATAGTCTGTCTTCTCGCCACCCCAGATTACCTCCTGATAGGCTGGGAGGTGGATATTCATACTTGCCGCCTTTTCCAGCAGCAGTTTCTTCAGGACGATACCCTTATCTACCTTTTGCAGGATATCCTGGTCGTTGAAATTGGCGTTGGTGATGGTGGTGAAGAGTGCATCCGTAAGGAAATGGGTTACCTCTGGTGCCGGCTCTTTGCCTATGCTATGCTGTATGGTTCCTATGCCACGAACCACGCTGAGCAGCAGATCCTGCCACTTGGAAGTTGTAGCCTCCTTACCGCAAACACCCTTGATGGTACAGCCTGTACCCTTAGCTGTTTCCTGACACTGGAAACAGAACATCTTGTTTTCTGCCATATTGCTATAAATTAATGAGTTATTTTAATGTTTTCTTCCAGGCGGCAATCTGCCATTCCTGGTTTCGGGCTGCAAAATTACGGCTTAAAGAACAATCCTACGGTAACAATTGTGACCGTAGGATATTAAAAAAACATAAAAAGAGTGTGGGGGAATGGATTTCGGTATTCTGCAGGGCTATTATTGCAGCTGCGAAATCTTCTGCATCAAATCATTCAGGCTCATGGCTCCGCTCTGTCGCCAGAGCATTTCTCCCTTCTTGAAGAGCATGAGGGTAGGGACCGACTGAATGCGGTACTGCATGGACAGTGCCTCGTTCTTATCTACATCTACTTTCAGGATTCTGATGTCATCGCCCATCTTCTCCTTCAGCTGTTCCAGGATAGGGTGCATCATCTTGCAAGGTCCGCACCAGGTAGCGAAGAAATCTACCAATGTCAGCTGTTCACCGTTAATCATTTCATTGAATTTTTCCATCATTATTGATATTTAAAAGTTATTACTTGTTTTTGTCGGTGCAAAGATAAGAAGATTTCTGCAATCCACCAAATCACTCCATCTATGCGGTGATAGATGAAGTCTATTGATTTTTGGGTTACAGCCTGATGCCGTATTTCCTGATGCCTTCTCCCATCATCTCCTCCGGAATGAATATCCTAAGGGTATCGACGAGGGTGTTCAGCATCCGCTCACGGATGTAATCCTCCCTGATATAGAGCGATATGCGTCTCTGCGACAAGTAATCTCCCTCTATCTTTCTTACATTCCTCTTCTGCTCCTCACTCAGAAAGGGGAGGTGCATCTCCGGAATGATGGTGAAGCCGCCGTTCTCATCCACTATCCTAATCAGCGTCTCGATGCTGCCTGCCTCATAGATGTGATGACCCTTGCTGCGCGCCTTGCAGAACGAAAAGGCACTGTTGCGCAGACACTGTGCCTCCTTCATAATCCACATATTCTCATACTCCAGATTCTCGGGCTTGAAAACTGGGAGCTTGCGCCAGCAGCTCTCAGCAAGATACACGTAGAACTTTTCCGTGTAGAGCGGTATCTCCAGAATGCCTTCACGGATATTGTCGGAGATGGCTATGCCGGCATCCGTCTCGCTACGAAGCAGGGAATCGAGCATGAAATCAGCCTTCAGTTCCTGAATGTTGAGATCTACCGATGGATAGTTTTCCCGATAGTATCTGATGAACTTGGGCAGGATGTAGGGGGCAATGGTGGGTCCCACGGCGAGCGACAGCTTTCCACCTATCTCTCCCTTATCTTCCATTACGATTTCCGAGATGCGTTCTATCTCCTGCAATGCCGTTTCAGCCTGACGGATAATCTTCTTGCCTGATGCTGTGGGAGATACGGTCTTGTTGTTTCTTTCGAAGATACGGGTATCCAGTTCTTCCTCCAGTTTCACAAGCATGGCACTGAGCGTGGGCTGCGAAACCTGGCAAGCCTCTGCCGCTCTCGCAAAATTGCGAAAGTGGTTGAGTGCCACAATGTATTTCAGTTGCTGTAAATTCATATCGTTATTCTATTTATATCTGCCAAGTACAGGGCTTATGCGCTACTGAAATTGGGTCATGATTTGTCGCATCGCCTTGACA
>USJD01000224.1 GCA_900554835.1 uncultured Prevotella sp.
AAAGGGCTATTTATCAAGCATAAAGATGACTGAGTAGTTACGGGGAAGAGACGCTTCTTGGCTCTAAAAAGTTGTTTTCTTTGACTTCTTTTACTATTTTTCTGAAGGTTTTGTTCTATGGCTATGTTATGATGCTTATTTTGTTAATGCTGGTTAATTTCTTTTCGGAAATGCAAGGAATCTAATGGAATGTTGTTTTAAAGTCGGTTGTCTTCTCGAAGAAAGTGTCATGATGGCTCTTTTGATGGAGAGACATGTTTATATCGTATAATGATTAAATTAGATAGATTATGAAAAAAAGTGTAATGACTATCGCCACAATGGCTTTGGCGATGACAATGGTTTCTTGTGGCTCTAGTAAGAAAGTTCAAGGTGAAGTGAAAGGAACGGAGAGTATGGAAGCTACTAAAAGTGAGGAAGCTATGGATGAGGAATATCTTATCTTGTCGGATGAACAGCGTAGTATTGTAGATAAGAACAATGGCTTCGCCCTCAATCTCTTCCATGAAATTTCAGGTTTTGATTCTAAGGTGGTTTCCCCAATGAGTATTTCTTATCTGATGGGTATGTTGGCAAACGGAGCTGATGGACAGACTCGTGAGGAAATTTTGAAGACTATAGGTTGTGAGGGTGTTTCTGTGGAAGATTTGAATGCTCTTTATAAAATGATGCTTCAGAAGGCAAATAGTCTGGATAAGCAGACAACTGTGAATATCGCCAATTATATTGCACTCAACAAACAGTATCAGCTCAAGAATACATTCGCTGGAATTATGAAGAATGATTATCAGGCTGGTGTAGAGAATCTTGATTTCGCTTCTTCTGCTTCTGTTAAGCATATCAATCAGTGGTGTAGCAAACAGACCAATGGTATGATTCCAAGCATAATCAGTCAGTTGGATGCCAATGCAGTTTCCTGTATTATGAATGCAATCTATTTTAAGGGAACCTGGACAGATAAGTTTGATAAGAAGAATACGAAGTTGGAGTCATTTCAGGGTTATACCCGTGATATCAAGAAGGCTCAGATGATGCATCGCCAGGCAAAGTATCAGTATGCCGATGGTGCTGGATATTCTGCAGTTCGCATTCCTTATGGCAATCGTTCGTATGAGATGGTAGTGTTGCTTCCTAATCAGGGTAGTTCTATCAACGAGATGATGAAAAAGGTGGATGTGAAGTCGCTGGCTGAGCTGCGTGATAAGATGGACGAATGTATGGTTGACTTGAAGTTGCCTCGATTCTCTACTGAGTTAAGTCTGCCTTTGAATGGTATCATCAGCAAGTTGGGTGCACCTTCGATGTTTGGAGGAAATGCCAACTTCTCAAATTTTGCAAATGGCAGTCTGTCTGTTTCTCAGATGTTACAGAAGGCGAAGATAGAGGTGAGTGAGGAAGGTACGAAGGCAGCGGCAGTAACTGCTGCAATCATGACGATGAGTCTTCAGCATCCTGATGAACCACGTCGAGTTAACTTCCATGCCGACCGTCCTTTCGTCTATATGATTACGGAGGCGAATACTGGTGCAATATTATTTATGGGACAATTTACGGGATCGGAACTTTAATTCCAAAGATGAATTTCTCAGAATATATATCATCCTGTGTATATGTATTTCTCAGAGTACATTAAAACCAATATGAGTTTCTTTCAATGTTAAACTCCGATATAGCTCTCTCCCTATATATATATAATAAGGTGTAAAAATGCGAGTGGGAGAGAAAAAGGTGAAAAAATGAAGAAAAATGCATTTTTCTTGAAAATTTTTTCCGAAAAATTTGGTGGAACCGAAAAAATGTATTACCTTTGCACTCGCATTTGAGAAACAATGTTTGTTGATTCAGAAATGAATCCAACTAGGAAGGTTGGGTGAGTGGCTGAAACCACCAGTTTGCTAAACTGACGTGCGGGTTACCGTACCGGGGGTTCGAATCCCCCACCTTCCGCAAACATGTTTCAAGAGTGTACCGTTGGTCGATTCATCTAATGGTTAGGATACAAGATTCTCAATCTTGGCATAGGGGTTCGATTCCCCTATCGACTACAATGAAGTCTTCATCTTTTTGGATGAAGACTTTTTTGTTTCTATTTCTTTGGCTATTTCCTATTTTTGTTTTATCTTTGCAGAATGAAACAAATGAGAATTCATAACAAGTTGAGAGGTATTGCGTTGCTGGCGGCCTTTGCTTTATCGTGTGGAGTAGGGGTGGCTCAGCGTTCAGAGATACATAGTTCGCGTGTGACTACCTTGCAAGTGGTTGGGGGTGACAACTGGCTGTCAATGCCTGTGGTGACGCTTGGCGGACAAACTGTACAGGTTTCTTTTGATGACCTTACGCATGACTATCATCGTTATTGTTATAAAATCGTGCATTGTGATGCGGACTGGAATGAGTCTGCAGGATTGTTTGCGAGTGATTATCTTGCGGGATTCAATGGAGAACTGACTATTGATGACTACGAAGAGTCGCTCAATACCAATCAGCTTTATACTCATTATCAACTCCGTATTCCTAATGAGAACTGCCGTATCACCATGGGTGGCAACTATAAGTTGATGGTTTATGATGAGAATCGTGAGAATGAACCGATGTTGACTGCTTGTTTTATGGTAGTTGATCCACAAGTGAATGTGGCAGTTGGCTATCGTTCGAATACTGACATTGATGTCAATAAGAGTCATCAGCAGGTGAGTGTTCATGTGGATTATGGTAATTTGCGAATTACGGATCCCCAGCGCCAGCTCCGTACGGTGGTGATGCAGAATGGGAGATGGGATAATGCGGTGCGTGATCCTAAGCCAGACTATATTAGTGCTGATGGTTTGCAGTGGACGCATTGTCGTGATTTGATTTTTCCGGCAGGCAATGTCTATCGGAAGTTTGAGATGCTTGATATGAATCATACAACGATGGGACTGGATGAGATGAAGTGGGATGGCAATGAGTTTCATGCTTTTGTGCAACCAGATTTGCCCCGTCCGAGCTATGTGTATGATGAAGCGCCACAGGGCTCGTTTTTTATTCGCAACAGTGAGAATATAGATAATGATTTTATTTCAGACTACGCCTGGGTGCATTTTTCTCTGAAGGCTCCTCGTCAGATGGGCGATGTTTATCTGAATGGTGACTGGACGCATGATCGGTTTCTCCCTGCTTATCAGATGAAATACGATGAGAAGACGCAATCCTACGAAGGAAAGGTGCTGATGAAGCAAGGTTATTACAGTTATCAGTATCTGGTACTTAAGGATAATGGTGCTACGCTGCCTGTTACCTCGGAGGGTTCGTATTTTCAGACTCAGAATAAGTATCAGGTCTTGGTGTATTATCGTGGAACGGGCGATAGGACTGATAGGCTTGTTGGTTTCAAGGAAGTGAAATGAGGTCTGTTGCATTCATGGAAGTGAGGCCTCTTGGCTTCGGAGAAATGAAGCCTATGGAATTGTTTTTTAGTTGATAAAAGTAATGAAACGTATTTTTTTTCAAATATCATTGTTGTTGACTATGGTTATGTCGCTTCAGGCGCAAAATACCATATTAGATAGCTCTGTGCATAGAACCACGTCTGGTAGTTCTTTGCAGAGTATGATTTTTAATAATCATCCCCCAAAGCATGAGGTGCGTGCAGTGTGGCTGACCACGATTGGCGGTATCGACTGGCCCCATTCCTATGCGCAGTCTGCTTATTCTGCAGAAAAGCAGAAGCAAGAATTGGTAGCGATTCTGAATCGCTTGCAGAAAGCGCACATTAATACAGTGCTTATCCAGACCAGGGTGCGCGGTACGATGATTTATCCTTCGGCGTATGAGCCTTGGGACGGTTGTTTGTCTGGCTTTCCTGGAAAGAGTCCGGGGTATGATGCATTGAAGTTTGCGATAGAAGAGTGTCATAAGCGGGGTATGGAATGTCATGCTTGGGTGGTTACAATTCCTGTAGGCAAGTGGAATGCCTTAGGGTGCAAGCAGCTTCGCAGTCGGTTCCCGGGGTTAATCAGGAAAATCGGACCAGATGGATATATGAATCCGGAAGACAATCGGACTGCTGATTATCTTGCAAAAATTTGTGGTGAGATAACCCGTAATTATGATGTGGATGGTATTCATCTCGATTATATCCGGTATCCGGAGACTTGGAATATCAGGGTGAGTCGTGAGAATGGGCGAAAGTTTATTACCCGTATCGTTGAGGCAATACACCGTAATGTGAAGCGCGAGAAGCCTTGGGTGAAAATGAGCTGTTCTCCTATCGGCAAGTTTGATGACCTTGGTCGTTATTGGAGTCATGGGTGGAACGCTTATACCAAAGTCTGTCAGGATGCGCAGGGTTGGCTCAAGTCGGGCTTGATGGATGAGCTTTATCCGATGATGTATTTTCGCAACGAACAGTTCTTTCCGTTTGCTATCGACTGGGCAGAACAGAGCCATGGCAAAATTGTAGTGCCTGGTTTGGGAATTTACTTCCTGGATCCTAAGGAAGGCAAGTGGAAGATAGGGGATATAACTTCCGAAATGTATCATTTGCGCAATATCGGACTGGGGTATGCTTTCTTTCGCAACAAGTTTTTGCTTGACAACCGACAGGGTATCTACGATTTTACATCAAAGGAATTTAATCTCTATCCGTCTCTGGTGCCGGCGATGACATGGGAGAGCAAGCGTATTCCTATTTCGCCATCTTGTTTGAAAACACAGCAGGTGGGAGGGAAAGTAGTGCTTACCTGGAATAATACTGCGCAATATGAGGATGGAACTGCAGTTTCTACACCTTATATATATAGTAATGTATATGCAAGTAGAACTTATCCGGTTGATACGGAAGATGCAAGCAACCTGATTTCGGCAAGAATGATGGGCAATCGGATAACACTCGACCTTTCGGGAGATGAAAATCCGCTCTTTTTTGCTGTTACGGCAATGGACGGATATGGAAATGAAAGCCGTCCGGTGCAAAATATTGCCAAAGTTGAAGACCTTCTGTTGGGGAGGCAGGGTAAGGCTAAAAAACTAAAATGCAGCAATGGAAGGCTTTTCTTACCAGAAAGTGCGAAAAATGCAGATGCTACCTGTTTTTTTGTGGAATCCTTGTTGGGGCAGCCTTTAAAGGTGCTTCGGAGTGCTGGTAACTCTCTGAATATAAGCAGTTTAAGTGAAGGTGTATATGTCCTGAAAAGCCTGAATAAAAAGGGTGTTTCGCATACCTTAGGAACCTTCTATATCAGAAAAAATAAAAAAAGTTAGAAAAAAGTTGCGAAAAAAATTGGTGGTTTCAAAAAAATGTAGTACCTTTGCACTCGCAATTCAGAAATGAGGCTTTAAGAAGCACCCTTAGCTCAGTTGGTAGAGCAACTGACTCTTAATCAGTGGGTCTAGGGTT
>USJD01000225.1 GCA_900554835.1 uncultured Prevotella sp.
CAAAGGTAACTGGGTAGCTTTGGCAACCTGTTCGGCAGAAAGTCCCATTGCCAGCAAACGTTGTGCTGTTTCTGTGTTGGCCTCATGCTTGCCTTCTGCTCTGCCTTCTTCTCTGCCTTTCTTCATGCCCTTTTCCATGCCTATTTCTATACCTTCACGCTTAGCGGTGTCAACGGAATTCTTGATGTCGCGATATGCCATCTTGCTGGTCTCGTACTCCCTCATTTCCTGCGGAGTAAACTTGGCTATCTCGGCTTCCTCGAAGAGGCGGTCGAAAACCTTGTCGCACAGCTCTTTCGGGCGCTGGGTAAGCTTATAGAGGTTCTTCAGTGCATAGAGCCACTTCTCGTAGAGCGTATCCAGTTCTTCCAGGGGTTTGTTGAACTTGGAAATCTCTACATAGATATATTCGAGTTTGTCGTAAAATACTTTGTGGGTAGCTGTGTCACACAACTGCACATGATGGCGGATTTTCTCTTTGTCGAATGCATCCTCGTTCATGCAGAAGTTGAGCAGGGCTACGGTATAGACATGATTGAGTTTGAAATCCCATTCATTCCCCTTTGGTGCCTGTTCGCGAATCGGGAAGGTTGAGTAGAAAAGGGCGCGGTCCTTGAAATGCGCCTGGTAGGCATTCTGCATTTCTACAATGAACTTCTCGCCGTTTTCGCCCTCGCAATATACATCAAAGATGGCTCTGCGGTCGGTATATACATCTCCCACGTGCTCCGGATTCAGATACGACACATCCTTCACAACCTGTCTGCCATTAAACAAGCTGTTGAGGAAGCAAATGAGCAAATCCTTGTTCATTGCTGTTCCAAAAATGCGCTTGAAGCCGAAATCGGTCAGCAAGCTGATGTATCGTTCTTCTACCTGTTTCATACGCTGTTTGTTTTATATCTTATGCAAAGATAAACTTAATATTTGTAACATCCAAACTTTTAGAGCGTTTTTTTAATTTTCTTCTGCCACAGTCTTCGTTCCTATCCTGAATTATTCAGGTTTCCCTGATTTCTTCAGTAAAGGGGCGAGGAACTTGTAGGTATATCCCTTCTGCTGCTTCACCATTTCTTCTGGTCTACCGGCAAAGAGGAGCTGACCGCCGCCTCGTCCACCTTCCGGACCCATGTCGATGAGCCAGTCGGCGAGTTTGATGACATCCAGATTGTGCTCGATGATGATGACCGTATTGCCACGGTCTACCAGTTTCTGGAGTACATCCATCAGGATGCGGATGTCTTCGAAATGTAGACCGGTTGTCGGTTCATCGAGAATATAGAGCGTCTTGCCCGTATCACGCTTCGAGAGTTCGGTAGCCAGTTTTACGCGCTGACTTTCACCGCCAGAGAGGGTAGTGGAACTCTGTCCTAACCTGATGTATCCGAGACCTACATTCTGTAATGCCTTGATCTTCTGCAGTATCTGAGGAACATTCTCGAAGAAATCTACCGCCTGGTTGATGGTCATGTCGAGAACATCGGCGATGCTCTTTCCCTTGTATCTTACCTCCAGCGTCTCGCGGTTGTAGCGTTTGCCGTGGCATACCTCACAAGGTACGTAGACATCTGGCAGGAAGTTCATCTCGATGGTCTTATATCCGTTACCCTTACATTCTTCGCATCTTCCACCTTTCACGTTAAAGGAGAATCTGCCCGGCTTGTAACCGCGGATCTTTGCCTCGGGAAGTCCTACGAAGAGCGAGCGGATATCGCTGAACACGCCTGTGTAGGTAGCTGGATTGCTGCGAGGCGTTCTGCCTATAGGACTCTGGTCTACATTCACTACCTTGTCGATATTCTCGATACCATCGATGCTCTCGTATGGCATCGGTTTCTTGAGCGAACGGTAGAAATGCTGCGAGAGGATAGGCTGGAGGGTCTCGTTGATGAGAGTGGATTTGCCTGAGCCGCTGACACCCGTTACGACAATGAGTTTGCCAAGTGGAAAATCAACATTCACCCCCTTGAGGTTGTTGCCCGTAGCTCCGTGAATGGTGATATGCTTGCCGTTGCCTTCTCTGCGGAGAGCAGGCACCTCAATAGCCATCTTGCCGTTGAGATACTGGGCGGTGATGGTATCGGTCTTGAGCATCTCCTGGGGAGTGCCCTGGAAGACAACTTCACCTCCCTTGCGTCCCGCCTTCGGACCGATATCTACTATCCAGTCGGCAGCCCGCATCATATCTTCATCGTGCTCCACCACAATAACGGTATTGCCCAGGTCGCGAAGTTCCTTCAGACTGTTGAGCAGACGTTCGTTGTCGCGCTGGTGCAGACCGATGCTCGGCTCATCGAGGATATAGAGCACATTGACCAATTGGCTTCCAATCTGTGTGGCAAGACGTATACGCTGACTTTCACCTCCCGAGAGAGAAGCCGACTGACGGTTGAGTGACAGATAGTTGAGTCCTACGTCAAGAAGAAAGGTGACACGTGAGCGCAGTTCTTTGATAATCTCATGAGCCACTTTGGCCTTCATAGGTGGCAGGTGCGTCTCTACTTGGTCGAGCCAGTCGCGCAGTTCATCTATGTCGAGGTTAGCTACTTCTGATATGTTTTTGTCCCATATTCTGAAAGAGAGCGACTCGCGTTTGAGTCGTTGTCCCTTACATTCAGGACATACAACGGTGGATATAAACTGGTCAGCCCACTTCTTTCCAGCCGAGCTGTCGTCGTTCTCCATCACCATGCGCAGGTATTCGGTCACACCTTCGTAATCGCAGAAATAGTCGGAGGAGGTATGTACCTTCTCCTTGGCAATCTTTACCTTCTCGAGTGAGCCGTTCAGTATTTCCTGCATGGCATCGTCAGGAATATCCTTGATAGGTGTCTTTAGTTTGAGATCATACTTGTCGAGTACAGCCTCAATCTGCCAGAATATCATCTGATTCTTGTATTTGCCTAATGGAGCAATGCCACCTTCGTAGATGCTCAGGCTGTTGTCGGGAATCACCTTCTCCATGTCTATTTGGTCTACCTTGCCTAATCCCTTGCAGTGGGGGCAGGCACCTTCGGGCGAGTTGAATGAGAACATATTGGGCGCAGGATCCTGATATGCTATACCCGTGATGGGGTCCATAAGTCGCTTGGAGAAATTCTTTGCCTCGAGTGTGTCTTTGCCTATGACCATCACCATGCCTTCTCCCTGTTTCATAGCAGTAGCTACGCTTTTGCGCAATCGTTCCTCGTCTTCAGCTCTGACGGCAAGTTTGTCTATGACGACTTCTATGTTGTGATTCTTATATCGGTCGACCTTCATGCCTCGTGTGAGTTCGAGTATCTCTCCGTCTACGCGGATATTGAGATAGCCCTTGCGCCTCATGCTTTCGAAAAGTTCACGATAGTGTCCTTTGCGCTGTCGCACTAAAGGGGCAAGCAGGAAGATTCGTCTCCCTGCATAGTGGTTGAGTATCATATCGATGACTTGCTCCTCTGTGTATTTCACCATTTCCTCACCGCTCTGGTAGCTGTAGGCTGTTCCTGCACGAGCATATAGCAGACGCAGATAGTCGTATATTTCGGTTGTGGTACCTACTGTGGAACGTGGATTTTTGTTGGTGGTCTTCTGTTCGATACTGATGACAGGGCTAAGACCTGTCATCTTGTCTACATCGGGTCGCTCCATGCTGCCTAAGAAGTTACGGGCATAGGCAGAGAAAGTCTCTATATAGCGACGCTGACCTTCGGCGAATATTGTGTCGAAGGCCAAGGATGACTTGCCCGATCCTGATAGACCAGTGATGACGGTGAGTGAGTTGCGGGGAATCTCTACGTCTATATTCTTGAGGTTATGAACGCGGGCTCCCCACACATTTATCTTTTCTTCTTCTGATTGCATTATTGTCCTGAATTCGTTTGGTTTTCGATGTAACCTCTCAGCAGGTTGACATCACGCTTGATATTGTATTCTTTTCCATCGGCTCCTTTTGCCTTGACAAGGCAGAAGTAGACTCCATCCTTAACCGGCTTGCCCTTGTAGGTGCCATCCCAACCGTCGGCAGGGTCGCGCCATTCGAAAAGTTTTTGTCCCCAGCGGTTGAAGATGTAGCCATGAAACTCTACAAGACTCTGATATCCCGATTTGGCTTTATAGATGTCATTGATACCGTCTCCATTGGGACTGAAGGCATTGGGCATCTGTAGCTGACTTTCTGAGATGGTGACCGTAACGGGAGAATCGTCGGTGAGAAACTCCAGCACCTCGCCATCTTTCGTAAACTTTGCGTAGAGCACGATACGATGAGTTCCGCTCTGAGTAAACTCGAGTTCGGTGTCCTGCTCATACCTTATTATATAGGGAGTCTCCTCGGTATCGTGATAGATGCGCCATTCGTAATAGCCATCCCAGCCTGTCGTGTTCTCGGGGTTGGCCACACATGATGCTTTGACAGGGGCTGAGCCCGTATAGGCAAGGTCAGTACTTGTCTCTCCTTCACTGTTGGTGAACGTCACAACTGGATTGACGGTTGGATAGTCGTCTGCCCAGAGTGTTATGACCGGCACGAGGAGTGCCCATAACAGAAATGTGTATCGGGTGTTCAATCTCATATCTTAAATGTCGTTTTTGCCTTGTGAGGCGTTATTTTGTGCAAAGATACTAAAAAGATGAGACATGAATATGGCTGGTTGAGAGTTTTTTTGTATTTTTGCACATGAATAACCAAAATATCGACGTTATGAGACTAAAATTAAGATATCTGTTGCTCGTTTTGGGCTTGATGTTGAGTTCTGTCATGTTGGCGCAGAGCATTAAATGGCGCGACATCTATACGGTGAAGAAGAAGGATACCATCTTCAGTATTGCCAAGAAGTATGGATTGAGTCTGCCAGAACTGATGGATGCCAATCCAGAGATGAAACAGGAAGGATATGTATTGAAGAAGGGTGATACCCTCTTTATTCCATACGAAAAAAACACCCAAGTGACTCAGACAGTTGCTGCTGGTAAGAACTTGAAAGCTGCCCAGCAGGTAACTGTTGCCCAAACCGCAAGTACTGTGAAGGTAGGGGTTATGTTGCCTCTTCATGATGTAGATGGCGATGGCAGACGAATGGTGGAGTATTATCGAGGCATCCTGATGGCTTGTGAAACATTGAAGCAGAAGGGCATTTCTACAGATATACATGCCTGGAACGTGCCTATTGATGCCGATATCCGTACCACACTTTTACAGGAAGGTGCCAACAAGTGCGATGTGATATTCGGCCCTCTCTATTCCAAGCATGTGAGTGCGTTGGCAGGATTCTGTAAGACCTATGGCATCAAGATGGTGATACCTTTCTCAATAACTGGCGATGATGTGGAGCGCAATAAGGAAATATTCCAAGTATA
>USJD01000226.1 GCA_900554835.1 uncultured Prevotella sp.
TTGCAAAATACTGCATAAAAGACTATAATTCAACTGTTTCAAAGATCGAATTGCCTTTTTTATTGGACACTATAGGTGCCGTTAATGTTTTTGAGTCTGAAGCTTTAACATGTGAATTAGCTCCACCCAAAAATAACCCGAATAACATAATACATGTGATGGTGCGAAGACCGCTTGCCCCCCCATCATACGCTTTTCTAAGTAAATCAATCATATTTTTAAATCTGCTAAAACTTTTATATATACTTACTTTTACATGCATAGAGTATTGTAATCTCTATTAGACTATAGCTGTAAACTTTAATTGTTTCATTTAATAGTTTCTATCCTGTTGGAACTTCTGATTAGAGTCCCCTTTTTGGGTGCAAAGATATGAATAATTTCCGAATTTCTATACGTTGGAATTGTTACAATTGTGTTATATTAAGATTATTTAGAATTATATTCATATTTTTTCTAAAATTCTGGGTTCTATTCCATTCTTCTTCTTTTCTCAAAGAATTTCTTGGAAGCGAGGAAAAAGAGGGCAACACTGGCGGCATTTTCTATCGCTACCATCCAGAATGTTGTATTGTAACTGAAATGTTCTGCCACGACGCCTCCTAAAAGACAACCGATACCGAAACCTAAATCCCAACCGGTAAGAATACTACTGTTGGCAGTACCTCGCTGGTCATGGCGGGCTACATTGATAAACATGTTGAGGAAAGCAGGGTAGAGGTGTCCATTGCCCAGTCCGATGAGGGCAGCAGAGAGGTAATAAGTTATCGGATGATGAATGCCTACGAAGAGAAGGAATCCCACAAGAGAGATGCACATACCTTCGGCAGCATTCTGAGTTAACTTACCTTGGCTCAATGCCTTACGACCTTGCAGACGAGAGGTGAAGAGACCGATGGAAAGAATGGCAAAATAGGTGCCGGTTCCTCCCGTAATGCCCAATTCCTCCTTGCTGTAGATGGCAAGGTAGTTGCTGAGGACGCCCCAGCAGAAACCAAACATGGCAATATTGATGGCGAGCAACCAGGCACGGGTCAGGAAGAAACGGTCTAAAGAGAGTTTCTCCTTGTTCTTGATAATTTCCTTTTCAGGCAAGCGGATGGTTCCTGCGATGACCACTGAGGCTAAAGCCACCAAAAAGGCTATCCAGAAAAGAACCATGTAGCTCCCCACGAAATCGTGGAGATAAATTCCTATGGATGGAGCAATAGCCATGGCGAAGTTATTGCTCAATCCATAGAGACCGATACCTTCATTGCGGCGACTCGAAGGGAGTACATCGATGGCACAGGTACTGTTGGCTACTGTGACTGCACCGAAAGGACCGCCATGAAGGGTGCGGCAAATGGCAAACATGAGGATGGTGCCAGCGGCGATATAACCGGCAAAGAAGATGGCAAAGCCCGACAAACAGAACATGAGCACCTTCTTGCGGGAGAAACTATCGACTACATAGCCACTGAAAGGTCGGATGATGAGAGCTGCCACGGTATAGCCGCTCAGTACGATTCCAATGGTATCCTTTGTTGCTCCGAAAGTCTCGCTCAGATAGAGTGGGAGCAGGGGAGTAAGAAGGTAGAAGGCAAAGTACAACAGGAAATTGGTTGTCATCACCTTCACATAGTTTGCATTCCAGAGTTTCTCTTTATTCGTTGACATACACCTACATGTTTTACCGTTAATGAATTATTTTTCCTCCAACCAGGCATCAATGAGCTTTCTGGCGATGGAAAGTTTCTCAGGGAGGATAGGGAGATTGTCTTTCCTGAACCATCTTCCGCGGGAGAGTTCTTCTTTCTGAAGATGAATCTCTCCATCTACGTAGTCGGCTGTAAAACCGATCATCAGTCCGCTCGGATAAGGCCACGGCTGGGAACCGAAGTATTTGATATTGGTAATGGTAAGTCCGGTTTCCTCCATCACCTCGCGGTGAACGGCTTCCTCTAAGCTCTCGCCAGTTTCTACGAATCCCGCTACGAGACTGTCGAAGTTGCCCTTGAAGTTGCGGGCATGAACGAGAAGCACCTCATCGCCCTTGTGGATGAGTACGATGATGGCTGTAGCGAGGGAAGGCCAAACCTGCTTGCCGCAGTTGGTACATTTCTTACTGATGTCTGTAGCCATTTCCATAGGCGCACCGCAGACACCGCAGAAGTGGGTGTTCTGGTCCCAGTAGTTCAATTCCTGACACTTGCCAGCCTTCTGGTAGAGTGCAGGAGAGAGCTTGTAGAAACTGGGACGGAGCCCGCACATCTCGTATTTCGGATTGTCAGTGATAGGTTCAGGAATAGTGAACGTTTTCACCTCCGTACCATCCTCCATTGGAGTGATGTTGAGGATATGTGTCCAGGGCTTCGTCTCTATCGGGCACTCCTCACTGCATGGAATCGTGTAGGTTCCGTCTTCTCTCTTTTCCAAGACGATATCCGTCTTGCAGAATATAAACCAATATTTCATTTTTGCTTACCGAATAAAAGTTGATAGTCTCTTTCTGCGGCAGGCTTCACCCAATTCTCTGGCACAAATTTCCAGTTGCCGTTAGCCTTTGCCTCAATTTCGCCCATGCGTGAAATCTCCTCCATGAGATAGAAACGCTGGTCTTTCTCACTGCGATATACGATACGCTTCTCCAGTTCATCCTTTGGAATGCCGGCACCCTTGGTCAGGAGTTCACCACCGCCATTGCCGCGATAACTGTTCACTGCCACATTGTAGAATTTCTTCTCATCGAAAGGTTGTCCGTTGCTCATGCGCAGGATCTTCACCTTCTCTCCGTCTGGCTTGGTGACATCCACCTCGTAGTCGATGCCCGCAGCACTGTCGAAATTGAAAGAGAAGTTCTTGAAACCAAGTCGTTGCTGGTCACCGAAAGTCTTCTCATCGAGCAGCAGGAGATGGTCGTCAGGACTCTTCATCGTGTTCACCCAGAGGTCGTAGCTCATTTCCAGATGCTTGCGAATCTCTTCACCGGTGAGGCGCATGGTATAGAGTCCGTTCTCATATTTATAGAGATTGAACATATCGCTGACACGGATAGGACCTTCCTGAATGACGGCATTCATCTGCAGCGGAGCATTGAAAGCGATGTCTGCCTTGGTGATCTGGAGCATCAGGTTGAGGATGAAATCATTGAAAGCGCAATCGCCGAAGAATGCCTCACGACTGTAGATGGCGTTCTTGAAAGTTCCGATTTCCTTGTTGACATACTTATCTACCGCTTCCATCTGAGGCTTGAAGGCTGCCATGAATTTCTCATCGATAGGACAGTCTGTCACGTCTGCTATCTTGCCATGCACCTGCTTGTTCTGCAGGATATGCGCCGTCTTGTTGTTGATGGTATGTTCATCGATGGTGATGGTGATTTCTGCATCTGCCACGCTGATGGCATTGTTGGCAGGGTCGAGACAAACCACCTGCTTGCCCTCATTATTGGTGATGGTCTTGCAATGGCGGGTATGGTCGTGTCCGAAGAGCACCAGGTCGAATCCCGGAACCTCCTGTGCCACTTTCATTGCTGCATCTTCCTCGTATTCCTCGGTCTTGATGCCGCCGTCCCAACCGCTATGGAAGAGACCGATCACAACATCCGGGTCTTCCTTCTCCTGCAACTGCTTCATCCAGTACTTGGCAGAAGTCACCATGTTCTCAAAGCGGAGACCGCTCCAGAGGTTTTCTGTCAACCAGTTTGGGATGGCAGGAGTGAGCATACCGAGGACGGCAATCTTCACACCCTCGCGGTTGAGGATGATATAAGGTTTCACGTAAGGAGCCTGGGTCTTGGTGTCGATGATGTTGGCACCGATCACAGGACAGTTGAGTTCCTTGATCCACTTGTCGTAAACCGCATGACCGGTCTCAACGTCGTGATTTCCAAAGGTTTGTGCGTCATACTTCAAGTAGTTTACCACATCCGCTGCCACGTTTCTTTCCTTCGTGGCGATGTAATTATAATAATAGCAGGTAGGTTGTCCCTGCAGGATATCTCCGTTTTCCAACAAGATGAGGTTATCCTTATAGGTTTGGCGGAGAGAATCCACGTATGAAGAAACACGAGCGAGCGAACCAGCCTTCGGCTTGCGGTTGATGAAATCGTAAGGGAAGAAGGAACCATGTACGTCACTGGTTTCTATTACTCTTAGCTTGACAGTTCTTTGTTTAGCCATGATTGCATTTGGATTAAGAGTTAGCGCCATCAGTAGCGCAGCCATTAATTGTTTCATAACTGAAAGAATTTATTAATTTTTGTATATCTCGTATCAGTGAATGGGTATGTCACTGTTTCTGACAGATGGGTCATCATTTCTGTCAGTCCACATGAAAATTTCCCATTTGGATGCAAAATTACAAAAAAGAAATGAATACGGCATACTTTTTGTAGGATAATTGCTAAAAACATTAAAAATGGAGGAATTGTAATTATGGCATTTGTAGATTATTATAAGATTCTCGGTGTGGATAAGAATATCCCTCAGAAGGATGTCAGAGCTGCTTATCGTAAACGTGCAAAGCAGTTCCATCCCGACTTGCATCCTAACGATCCGAAGGCGAAGGCAAAATTCCAGGCTTTGAATGAAGCCTATGATGTCATCTCCGATCCAGATAAGCGCGCCAAATATGATCAGTATGGCGAACAGTGGAAGAATGCGCAGGCTTATGAACAGGCTGGCGGTGGATTTGGAGGCTTCGGCGGCGGTGGTGCTGGTGGCGGCAATCCGTTTGAGGGCTTCGATTTCAGTAGTTTCGGTTCGGGAGGCAGCGGTTTCAGCAGCTTCTTCGAAAATCTCTTCGGTGGTCGTGGCCGTAGCGCTGGTGGTGCTGGAGGCTTTGGTGGTTTCGGTGGTTTTGGCGGAAACGCTGGGGCTGATTTCGGTGCTGGTGGTTGCAACGGCGGATGTGGTGGCAATGCCCGTCAGAGTACTGGTGAGATGAACATGAATGTGAATATCGATATGTACACTGCCTTGTTGGGCGGTGAAGGTATCGTGAAACTCAGCAATGGCTCAAAGATCAAACTGAAGATCAAACCAGAGACGCAGAATGGAACGAAGGTTCGTGTTCGTGGCAAGGGTTATGACCGAGGCGACGGCACATTCGGTGATTTGATTATCACCTATAATGTGAAACTGCCTACGGGACTCACCGAGCGTCAGAAGGAATTGCTGAAAGAAATGAAGGAAGCGAAATAAGCAATGTATCGAAAATAAGCGAAAAAGCTAATTAAGCGTTTCGACTAAAAAAGTAAAACTCCGATGGATATCAATCACATCGGAGTTTTTTTGTTGTATGCTCGGCATGAGCTTATTCTAATGGGTGCAAGTCCCTAACAAGCCCTA
>USJD01000227.1 GCA_900554835.1 uncultured Prevotella sp.
TTACACCTTATTTATAATATAGGAGAATATAATCCTCACCATTCTTCATAATCTGCACAATATCATCCTTCAAGATAGGTTCATCAGGGAAGCTACTGTTATGAGTATTAACTACTGCAAGCATTTTTCTCAATGAGTCTGCTTGAATATAGCTCAATTCAGTTTTCTGCGTCTGTGCCATTTCCTTTTTCCACATAGCTTACCTCCTTTTAGATGATGTTGTTTTTGTCTTTGCTACATTCTGCATAGCACTTGCCCTCTTGGTAAGATCTGCAGCCTTTGACTTAGCTACCTTGATAGCTCTGTTCATTCTGGCTTTGTCTTCCATTATCTCCTGGTAACTAGCCATTGTCTGGGCATCACTTTCTGCTTGCCACCTTAATTCATCTCTATTTCGAGATGTCATACTAATTTTAGAAGCCATAGTCTTTGTATTTTACGAGTTTATTTATTTACATTTAATATTAAAGCTTTACTTTAATGATTTTCCATATTCTATTGTTTATAAGAGTTATTACAACCATTTTGTAAGCTTATTAATTTATGATGCAAATATACTATTTTATTCTTAAATCACCATAGGATTTTCTTTAAATCTTTCCCCAACACCTCATTTTTAAACTTTATTAATAGAAAACAGTTCTCAGAACCCTCTTGATTCTTATTTTTAATTAGTACCTTTGCATCACTTCTCCTAAAGAAGAATGCTGGTTAGTTATAACAAGACATTTCAATCAGCACTTGGGTAGTAGATTCAGGTTATTATTGCCTTAGTTGCAGCCCAGTCTAGTGATCATTAACATATTGAACATAGTAAGTAGAATGTAAATCATTGACTTATAAAGGTTTGCATCAAGAGGTATATACCATATCCCATAGTATGACTGATACTATGGGTCGTATGCACTCAGACGCTCAGTTCGCAGGTTCTTCTTCAGTTCCTGCTCACGTAGAGATGATGGGCTTCCTCGGTATGGGTAACAACCCTATGGTAGGTGCTACTGTAGCTATCGCCGTAGCTATCGACTTGGCTTTGAACAAGAAGTAATTTTTGTTTAGGCAAAATATTTATCCCTGCAGCGATATCGCTGCAGGGATTTTTTATTTTCCCTTCTCCATGACCATCAGGTCGTGTATCAGCTTGATCTCATAATACTCGAAAGTGCTGCCCACGGCTTCTCTGATCTCCGAGAAATGCTCTATTTCCGGATGAGCCTGCATGAATTCACGCAACTTTTTCTCATGCGCTGAAGATATGAAGGTGCGAAGACCTATCTTGCCCTCCATCACGTATGGCGTGAGATGACCGATGATGGTACCCTTGGTAAGATTGCGCTCAGCAGCTATCTGGTCGAGATTCATACCCTGACAGAACAGGGCATAACTGATTTCACGGGTTGGAACCTTCGGTTTCCTTGGCTCCCCGTCAGCATCCCCACCGGCACTCCTACTAACTCTCTGTCTGCGATTTCTTCCCCTGCCGGAAGCACCCGCAGCCTCATCCTCCTCCATCAGCAGGAACTGAGCCTTCTTCTTCAGATAATCCGAAATCAGGAACTCGGCATTCGAGGCATACTTCAGCAGACGATGCTTCAGATTCACCTCCAACTCAAACGATGAAAAACGCTCCTGAAACTGTTTCTTGGCCACCTTATTGTCGGTCGCCACATTCGTCTTCTTCACCAGATCAACCAATACTCCTATCTTCTGTCCGAAATATTTCGCAGCCTTATGGATGCGGTCCTGCAGATCCGCACTCCTCAAGTCCGGATTGACGGCAAGCATATTCGTATATTGCAGTCCGAACTTTTGCGATACGCCCTCTAAGCTCTTCAGTACCACGTTCATCTGCTGGTACTCTCCCACCAACCGTGGATATTTCACATTGTAAAACTCCACCAAGCAGCGCATCAGCAGTTCGTAGGCTGCATATATTCCGCAGAAATCGAAGAGTTCACCGATGCAGCGCAGGATATACTGCTGCTCCAGGGCAGAAACTACCTCAGGAGTAGGAGAAGTCAGATGACTGTTGAACTGCTCGATGGTACCACTGCCAATGATGGCCGAAGGCGAAAGAGGCGCACTGAGCACCATGCCCTCAAGCGACTTGCAGCGGCTCAGCGCCACGTAGGTCTGACCATAGGTGAACGAGCGGGAAGCATCGATAATGGCATGCTCGAAAGTAAGTCCCTGACTCTTGTGGATGGTAATCGCCCATGCCAGTCGCACGGGATATTGCCTGAACACACCCTCCACGGTTTCCTCTATTTCCTTGGTCTCCTCATTGAGCGTATATTTGGCATTCGTCCATTCCGCCTTTTCCAGTTCAAACTCCTCGTCCGTATCGCGACTTCTCACCACAATCTCGCTTCCGTCGATGCTCACCACCTCGCCTATCATACCGTTATAGAAGCGGTGCTGGACATCATTCTTCACAAACATGATCTGTGCGCCCTGCTTCAACACGAGCTTGTAATCAGCTGGGTATGAAGACTCTGGGAAGTTATCTTCCACTTCTGCTGTAAACGAGTATGCTTTCGAAGGTAGCGCTTCCAGTTCCTCCTCGTTGATACGCTGGGCAGGCGCATTATGGGTAGTGAGACGGATATAGTTGTCCTCTTTCGGAGGAATAAAATCGGGGATATATCGCCTGTTGAGCGCCTGCAGCGTAGCAGTCGTGGCCTTGTTTTCACGCACCTGATTGAGGAGCGAGATAAATTCCTGGTCCTGCTGACGATACACCTTCTTGAGTTCTATCGTGAGATAATGTGCCTGCTGCAGCGCCTTGCTGGAGAAGAAATACGGAGTGTCGTAATACTGGCGCAGCATCCCCTCCTCATGGTCGGTTACCACGGGAGCCAGCTGGTGCAGGTCGCCTATCATGAGCAGCTGCACGCCTCCGAAGGGCAGATCATGTTTGCGGTATCTCCTGAGCACGGAATCGATGGCATCGAGCAGATCACTCCTCACCATACTGATTTCGTCTATCACCAATAGGTCGATAGAGCGGATGATTTTGCGCTTCAGGGCGCTAAACTGATATTTTTTCTTCTCATTACCTCCGAAGGAAGTGCCTGGGAGGTAAGGAGACAGGGGCAATTGGAAGAACGAATGAATCGTCACGCCACCCGCATTGATGGCAGCGATACCGGTTGGAGCCAGCACCACCATTCGTTTCGGCGACTTCTCCTTGAGTTGTTTCAAGAAAGTAGTCTTTCCAGTTCCCGCTTTACCTGTAAGAAACAAGTTAGCACTTGTTTTCTCAATAATGTTCCATGCCAAGATGGATTCTTCGTTCATTTCCATTTGCCTTTACTGATTCTTATATAAATAAGAGCAAAGGTACGCTTTTATTTTGGAACTAACAAGAAAAATCATAAGAAGTTGAGAAAAAAACTGTGACAACCGTGACCGTGACAGAAATGAGGAGAAAAACTACACTTGTCCTGTCACATAAAAAAAATGCAATCTCTAACACCAGCGAAGCCTTGAGATTGCTAAGATAATCATAAGTCTATACGGATGCTATGAAGCCTTTTTGGCTCCTAATCCCAAAAAACATATAGATTTTTGGGATTACAATCCTAAAAATCAGTATAAATTTTGGGATTAGGATTTTTTTTCTTATCTTTGTACCGAAATTGAAACAAAGAACTTTATTAATAATGGAAAGGGGTTAATGATATGATACAACGTCAACTGCAAGATGTGATAGAGTCACGGATGTTTGCCGGAAAGGCTATCATCCTGATTGGAGCGAGACAAGTAGGAAAGAGTACACTTTTCAAAATGATTCTTGAAAAGCACGACGAACCAACTCTGTTTTTGAATTGCGATGAGCCGGAGGTGATACAGATGCTGTCACAGATTAACTCTGCTGAACTCAAACTGCTGATCGGGCATCATCGGATTGTAGTCATTGATGAAGCACAACGGATAGAGAACATCGGAATGGTGTTGAAAAGAATCACAGATAATTTTTCCGATATGCAGCTACTGGTAACCGGTTCTTCCTCGTTTGAATTACAGAACAAACTTAACGAGCCGTTGACCGGACGTAAGTTTGAGTACCATCTCTTCCCCATTTCTACAGGAGAGTTACTCAAATCCCAGGGACTGTTGGGTGTAAAGCAGACGTTGGAAAATCGACTTATTTATGGGTCTTATCCTGATATCATTAATCATGCAGCAGATGCGAAGGAACTGCTTTATAATCTCGCCAACAGTTATCTTTATAAAGACTTACTCAATTTAGAAAGCGTTCGTCGTCCAGCTTTGTTGGGCAAGTTGCTTACAGCTTTGGCTTTACAGGTAACGAGCGAGGTTTCTTATAATGAGTTGGCACAAACGGTGGGAACAGATAACAAGACGGTGGAGAAATATATTGATTTGCTGGAGAAATGTTATATCATCTTCAAGTTGAGTGGGTTCAGTCGCAATCTTCGCACGGAATTAAAGAAGGCTAAGAAGTTTTATTTCTATGACAATGGTATCCGCAATGCCATTTTGCAGAACTTTGCTCCACTTTCGCTTCGCCAGGATGTTGGTGCCTTGTGGGAGAACTTCTTCATCAGTGAGCGGTTAAAGGCAAATCAGTATGCCGGCAGATATGTGAACAGTTATTTCTGGCGAACCAACCAGCAGCAGGAAATAGATTATATAGAGGAGTGTGACGGACAATTCTCTTTGTTTGAGATGAAATGGAATCCCAAGAGAGCCAACACTCAATTTCCGAATACCTTTCTTACTGCATACGATGTGAAGGAAAAAGCCATCGTAACACCAGAGAATTGGTTGGAATGGGTGCTGTAGCTGGTATTGTTATCATGACCATCTAGGAACATTATATCGTCCATGACATCAAACTGATTCTCACCAATTTACTCCTGCTCTTCCTCTGACAATACAAAACTATAGTTAGACTTCTTATTATGGAATAAAATAGCTCGTATCATAGCGCAGTTAGCCGATACGCTGCATATATCTACAGACAGGGCATTGCAGATTTTCTACGATTCCAATGTCTGTCGAATGCTTCATGACCAGAAACTGGGACTTCACCTGATGAGTGATACATATATTGTCAACAACTTGATAGAAGAACTAATGGAGAAAAAATGTTATATCACACACTTTTTTTATGACACTCCCATTTTCTCAAATACTCTTTTAATTTCCTTTCCCTGCCCAGGTATATTTTTCTCCCTGCCCACGCGAGAATTTTTCCGTGGGCAGGGAAAAATAAAAGTGGGTACAGAGACGGAAAAATGATAAGAGCAAAGGTACGCTTTTATTTTGGAACTAACAAGAAAAATCATAAGAAGT
>USJD01000228.1 GCA_900554835.1 uncultured Prevotella sp.
GCCTTGATGAATACAGGCATGATGTCGATAGGACAAAGGCGCTGGATATCCTGACCGCCCTCATACTGGGTATTGCTCCAGAAATCATACCATTTATTACCCTTTGGCAAGTAAACATTCACAGGCGCAGCTGCCTTCCTTACATCAGGATAGATGGTATGGCCCTTCTTCTCCTTATCCTTCCAGGTGTATAAAGGATCAGTTACCGGCTTCACCAGGATGTTGCGGCCAAAGAGATACTCATCGTTCAAACGGGAAGCCTTTTTGTCGTGGGCGTAATCCATCACCAGGGCACGCATCATGCTTCCGCTATTCTGCACGCAGTCGCTTGCCGTACTGTAAATGTAAGGAAGAAGGCGATAGCGCAGTTTGATGGTCTTGATCATGGCATCATAAGCCCAGTCGCCCTGCTTTCCGAACTCATACAGTTCGCTTACCATTGGCGAAGAACAGTGGTTGCGCATCAATGGCATGAAGGTTCCCCATTGCATCCAGCGGGTCTGCAATTCCTGAAGGGCAGGGTTCTTAGGATTCTGTTCGAACTCCCAGTAGAAGAAACCACCCAGGTCGGTGTTCCAGAATGGGATACCGCAGAGCGAGAAGTTCAAGCCCGATGGAATCTGATTCTTCATCTCGTTCCAGGAAGCCACCACGTCACCACTCCAGCAGATGGTGCCATAATGCTGAATACCGAAGCTGGCACTTCGGGTCATCTGGAGCGAACGCTTTGTGTTGCCCTTCATCGCTCTCTGGTGCTCATAGATGCTCTTGTTGTGCAACAATGGAAAGGCGTTCTTCACGCCCAGCCATGAACCGTCGTAGGTCTGATAGTTCTCATCGCCCGGCTTCTCAAAATGGTCAGGCTCCGTAGAATCGGTCCACCAGGCATCAAAGCCCATCTGGTAGAGATGAGTGAGATACTTCCAGTAGAGGTCGCGCGCCTTCGGATTGAAGACATCGTATGGCATTACGCCACTCTTTCTTGGCCACGTTTCAAAAGGAAGGAGCGCATTCATCTTCTTCAGTTCACGATACTGCTCTGTCCAAGGACCGAAACTTGCCCAGATGGAAATCATCAGATGGGCATCGTTCTTATGAACATACTTCACCATTTCCTCCGGACTCTTCAGACGGGGTGCTCCCTGCGCCTTCATCTGCTTCATATCGGTAGGAAGATACTTGGCAAAGGCAGGGTCGCCCACCTTATTTATATAATATGGGTTCTGGAATTTCATCGCATTCCAGTTAGAATCGCATCCCCAATACTGCCAGTCCTGCACGATGCCATCGGTAGGAATCTTCAGCTCGCGATACTTATCCAATACGCCAGCCAGTTCGTCGCTGGTCTTATAGCGCTCACGGCATTGCCAGAAGCCCATCGCCCATTTCGGGAACATCGTAGCCTGTCCGGTGAGTTCACGGATGCTGGCGATGACTCCATCCTGCGTACCATCCTTGTACATGAAATAATAGTCGGCGCAGGTTCCCACTTCGCTGGTAAAGGAAGTGCATGATGCCTGGTTGCCATTATCCCTGGATGCTACAATATCATTGAAATAGGTTTTTCCGGCATTGTCCCAGTAAAGACCATAGCCTTTCTCGCTGGTGAAATAAGGGATGGCGATATAGGTGTTATGATTCCAGAGTTCGATGTTCTTCCGGCCACGCTGATTCATATAAACATCACGCAACTGTCCCAAGCCATAGATGGCCTCGTCGTCGGCAAGACGGAAGTCCTGCTCTATGCGGTACTTGCCCTTGTTGGCTTCATCCTTGCGGGCTTCCAAGCGGGTCTTCGTATCGGTAAGCAACAGTTTTCCATCCTTCGAAAGGAAGCGGATTTCGCCTGTCTGCTGATTCAGTTCGACGGAAATGAAACTAGACTTAATATTTACAATATCTCCGTTTTCCTGTATTTGAACGCCCTTCATCTGCTGAGGTTTCAAGACTACAGAATAGCTTTTCTTTTGAACGGAAGCACCTCGTTTGGCATCCGATTTCACGATGCGAACAATGGATGGAGAATAGAATTCGATAGTTACATTCTGCTGAGCAACCTGGCGGATGACAGGCTTGGCAGCCACACCTTTCTGCGTACCTGCCACTTTTACACTCTTGGCGTAGAGTTCACTTGGAAGACCAACGGCTGCGATGCCCAAAAGGGCAATAAGAGATAAATTCTTTAGCATACTTTTTGGTTATTATATTAAGGGTTTATGATTTGTCTTGTTCAAAATACATCTGATTGTATTTTGGCTGCAAAGGTAATGCGAAATGATGGAAAAAGGATAAAACAAATGATGATTCGAGTGGTACATTTGTTGAATCATACTGGGGAAAGCCCATTTTTTGTGCAAAACAGGAAAACGTATGATCCAAAAGGCAGAAAAAGACTGCTAATATGATAAACTTTCTCATAGAGGTAAATATAATATGACAAATGTACAGATACGAAATTGGCAGGTTTCATTAATAAAAGATAATCATGCCACCATCGATTCTGCTCAAAGTTATTCTCACAATGGAACATGTGCATCAATCATCTTTGGCTTCTCTTTTTCTGTGAAGCCTAACTTTCCTTGCTGGATAAGTCATTTGCACTTCGGTAACAAGCGATATAAATTTCTTAGAATCTAAATCCAAAGAACATCCTTACACGCCATTTATTTCTCTTCACTTGAAGGTGATCCTCATCTCCTGCAACAGAGAAATTATAAACTGCTGTGGCACCTGCAAATTTATTTCTCCATGAATAGACAGCTGCTCCTCGGCCCGTAATAATGGCTGACGGGAAATGATATTTAATACTATTGCGGATGGTTTGGTCTTCATTATCACCACTCCCCTCTTCTACTTCCGCCTTCATTTTGGTATAGTCATGAGAATAGACCGTGATGGTAGGCAAGGCTGAAAGATGAAAAAGCCAATGAGAAGATGGGACGAAATTATATCCATATCCTGCTCCAAGTGCAAACTCGTTAAGACGAATGGTCATACCCTTCACTTTCGTCTTGGATCCATCAAAACTGGCACCTATCATCCAACTGCCAGCACTCCGCTTCTGTATATAACTTTGGCTGAAGGCCGCCGGGAAGGAGAATTTACGATAATTGAAGGCATAATAAAAATTGAGATTGAGCGCCTGCTGGGAAATTTCTCCTTTATGAACATCAATCTGGTTGGATCCTATTTCCTGGCTACCATGAAAAGTCTTTGATGAAAGATACACGACATCGAAACCATATCGATTACTATAGGAATTGAGATTGAACTCATAATCCTGATTCTTACCAGCTAACTTGGCAGGATTAACAGCCAAACCCAGCCCTAAACCTCTATAAGCCACTGCCATAGAGAGAGTTCCGCGACAATCGGCCATCACCTTCGTTCTGGATTCTATACCATCCGTTTTCACCGTAGTTTCCAAATCTGCCCCAGAAAGATTGCCTCTCATCTTTATCGTCCATCTGGCATTGGGACGGGTGATATAATTGGTATCATACTTGACCTTGTAATAATTGGCAGCCAAAAGAGAATCACCCCAAAAGAGACGGCGGTCATAGAGACTCAAGCGTTTTTGAATCTTGGCATAATGCTTCATGAATCTTTGCTTTTCCTTTTCACTCATCTTGCTTTTACTCAGTTCTGCCATGAGAAGAGAGTCGTCCCATTGAAGCATACGCCCCTTATCAGCAGATTGCCACAACTGGAGTCGCAGACTATCCGCCATCTGGAGCCATTCCTTCAACTTCTTGCGAGGTTTCTTATTCTGGGCAACACCAGGGGTAAGTATTATCATCAAAAATACAACCAACAGAAATGATACTTTCAATATCATTCCTGATTCCGTATTCATTTTTCTTTGCCTATCAAAATTCTTTGCCATGAGAAATCTATCTTTCTATTTTACGCTCTAATTGGTTACAAAAGTACTGCAAAACTTTGAGAATAGAAAGAAAAATGCTCAGAAATCAAAAATTTAGGGCCAATAAAGCAATAGGCATACAGGATTTAGAAGATATGGAAATGAGAAGTTATGGAAAAGAACTTGTGAATGAAATAAATTTTGTATCTTTGCATCGTCAACCAAATTGGTTGATTTCGCTATGGTAAGGAAGACTTACATGTGCTCTCCTACCCTACTGGCGAGAACAAGAAGGCACTTTTTATAGACATGACAAGAAGAAAAAGACAAAATAAAAAGGAACATATAGGCAAGAAACTTATCTATCTTGCTATCATCCTCTTAGCGGGATGTGTCATCGGGTTTGAAGCATATCGAATGATTATGTCTTATATGATAGAGAAATCATCAGATAACAAATGGCCTTCCCATGATTTGACATCAGGTCAATATTCAGGAAGTTATGACGGGATTGATATCTCGAGACATCAGGGAAGAATTCATTGGGAAGAACTCGGTAATGTAAAACGATTGAAATTCATCTATGTGAAAGCCACAGAAGGAACAAGTATCAAGGATCCTTGGTATGAAGAAAATATTAAAAATGCGAGAAAACATCAAATACCCGTAGGTTCATACCATTTTCTGACTAAGATGCCGGCCGTTTTACAATTTGAGAATTTTCGGGCTGTATATGATGAGGAAAAACAAAATCTTTTGCCTGTTGTGGATGCAGAGGATGATGGAACCAAGGGACTCAGTAAAAATGAAATCCAGTCACTCCTGAAAACTTTCTGCAAACTCTGTAAATCCTACTATGGACATACACCTATTATATATTGTAGTGAGAGTTATTTCAAAGATTATCTTAGTCCTGAGTTTGACGGCTACTACCTTTGGATTGCCAGTTATAATCATGAACCTGTTTTACCAGGTAAACCCCATTATGATATCTGGCAGTACAGCAGACATGGTCGTGTGCCTGGAGTTTGGAACTGGGTGGATCTTAATAGATTTGCCAAGAATAGAAGTATTGACGATATACGATTCAAATAATAAAAGTAAGTTACTCTTTATCTCACTTTCAATAGAGCAATTACATGGTTGATTTAAGACTTAATTTAATGATGAAAATTTATCAATCTTTCTCTATAGTATGCTTTTAAAAAAGACCATTATCTTGGAATTTATTCTGCCACAGCCTGCTGCTCTGAAGAAGCCTGAACTTCTGTTGCTTCTGTAGGATTTGTCTCTGCAGGAGTAGCAACCTCCTGATTTTGCTGCTCAGTAGAATCTTCTGCACCAGCCTGTGGAGTGACAGGAGTACTTACAACTGAAGAATCTGTAGGAGTAGCTGGAGCTACGGTGTCAACTGGAGCAACCTGAG
>USJD01000229.1 GCA_900554835.1 uncultured Prevotella sp.
CACCGAGTCCGCCACCTACAATCACAACTCTCTTCAACTGATTTCTCTTGATATTAATACTCATAACTACTATTATTTGGGGAATTACTAATATTTGCTGATTTTTTCTCAATGGGCATTATAGCCAAGGTTATAGCTGTAAAATCATCTGCAAAGGTATAAATTTTTGATAAGAATGAAAAATAAATGTGTAGAAAAATACTATTTAAATCTGTTGCAATCGTTCCCATTTTTTAAAGTTAGAAATCAATGCTATAAATTGTAATATTCAGATAGCATTTTGAGGAGTCTTTTCTTCTTTTTTCGAGAATTGTTTTCTTTTTTCAAGAATTTGTTGTATTTTTGCATCATAATCATCAAAATCTTAACTATTATAATGTAGCATCATTATGAAACATGTAACTATTAAAGACATTGCCCGTTCGCTCTGTATTTCGGTATCTACAGTTTCCAGAGCCTTGGCAGATGATAAGAATATTCGAAAGGAAACACGTGATATGGTTGTAGAGGAGGCAAAGCGCCTCGGCTACAAACGCAACCCAGTGGCGATGAACCTGAAGATGGGACGTACGAATACGATTGGTGTCATAGTACCAGAGATGCATACTCCTTATGCTTCTCTGGTGATTAATGGAATACAAGAGGTACTCTATAAGCGCAATCAAAAGGTGATGATAGCTGAGAGCGACGAGAAGCCGGAGCGTGAATTGGAAAACTTGAAGATGATGGAGCAGTTTATGGTGGATGGATTAATTGTAAGCCTCTGTAGTTATCGCAAGAATATTGAAATGTATCAGCAGTTGGCAGCAGAAGGTATGGCTATTGTCTTCTATGATCGTATTCCATACAGTTTGCAGATGCCACAGGTGCTCGTGGATGATAACATTGATTCTTATTTCATGGTGGAGCATCTTATCCGTTTAGGTAAGAAGCGCATCGCCTACATTCAAGGTCCTGATGATATCTATAATGCTTATCAGAGAGGTTTAGGATATCGTGAGGCGATGGAGAAATTCCATCTTTTTGATCCTTCGTTGATAGTAAAAACGGGTATGACCTTCAAGGATGGTGCCGACGCCATCGACCGCCTTATATTTAATAAGGTAGAATTTGATGCAGTATTCGCCTTCACCGATACTTTGGCGATAGGTGCGCAGAATCGACTCCGTGCCTTAGGCAGACGGGTGCCAGAAGATATATTTGTGGCAGGTTTCTCGGGTACGGAACTATCTACTATCGTTTCTCCGCAGATTACTACCATGGAGCCGCCTCTGGAGGAAATGGGAAGAAAAGCTGCAGAATTGGTAATGGAGAAGATTAATAATCCTGAGATGGAAAACCAAATAGTGGTACTGAAAACCACAATGCGATGCCGAGAATCGACAGGAGAATAGTTGAATAGTATGTATTCATGCGCTTCTTTTGGCTTTTAAAACGTTTGCAGAAATTGGAAACGTTTGCGGGAACGTTTGCAGAAATATATCAGAAAAAAATAATTGTTATGTTGTAAATTTCATCTATCTTTGCCATTGAAAACGAGACGGACTACATAGAAAACCTAAATGGTCTGTTCTTGTAGAATGACAATAATTTATTTATAGAACTAACAATCAATACAATTATGGCAAATTTAGTAAATGCAAACGCAGCAAATGCAACTCAGGTAGTGAATGGTTATGCTTATAACCGCAGTTTGGTAAAGGCAGGTATCCTGCATTTCGGAGTAGGTAATTTCCATCGTGCTCATTTGGAGTATATGACCAATAAACTTCTGGAAAATAATACCCAGCAGGATTGGGGTATCTGTGGTGCGATGATTCTTCCTGGTGATGAACGTCTCTACAATGCCTTGAAGAAGCAGGATGGGGAGTACACCCTTACTGTGTGTGGACGTGATGATAGTATTCATGTCTATCAGTTGGGTGCACTCGTAGAACTCTATTGGGGCGTGAAGGAGCAGGAGCAGATCTTGAATAAGATTGCGTCAAAAGATATTAAGATTATTACCCTTACTATCACGGAGGGTGGATATAATATTTCTCGCCAGACAGGTGAATTCATGCTCGATAATGCACAGGTGGCTCATGATCTTGAAAATCCAGCCAATCCTATTACGGCTTTCGGATATGTTGCTGAGGGTTTGCGCCGCCGCAGAGCAGCAGGCAATGGCCCTATCACTATCCTTTCTTGTGATAATCTTCAGCATAATGGCAATACTGCACGTAAGGCTTTCATGACTTTCGTAGGTGCTCAGGACAAGGAACTCGCAGCCTGGATGGAGGAAAACGTTACTTTCCCTAACTCTATGGTTGACCGTATCACACCTGCTACACGACCAGCCGACATTGAACGTTTGAATGCTCAGAATGGTACTTGCGATGAGGCTCCTGTATATTGCGAGGATTTCATCCAGTGGGTAGTAGAGGATAATTTTGTAGCAGGTCGCCCAGCATGGGAAACCGTTGGTGCTCAGATGACAGACGATGTGACAGCATTTGAAAATATGAAGCTTTCTCTCCTGAATGCTTCCCATACATTGCTCTCTTATCCTTCTTTCCTCGGTGGTTATCGCAAGGTAGATGCTGCCATGCACGATGAAAGAATCTGCAAGTTTGTACGTGCTTTTATGGATAATGATATTACTCCTTACGTGCCAGCTCCAAAGGATACTGATTTGGAGGAATACAAGCAATGCCTCGTTGAGCGTTTCGGCAACCGTATGGTTAGCGATCAGGTGGCTCGCCTTTGCTTCGATGGTGCCAGCAAATTCCCAGTTTATGTGATGCCTAACTTGGAGAAAATGATAGCAGATGATGCTTCGGGTAAGCGTCAGGATGTGGAGTTCAAGCGTGTGGCTTATCTCTTTGCTGCCTACCGTCATTATCTGAAGTACCAGGTGGATGATAACGGGGATGCTTTTGAAGTAGCAGATCCATGGCTTACTGTAGATGATAGAAAAGTCATTGATAGTGATGATGCCCTCGAATTCCTTGCCATCTCTCCTTTTACAAGCACAGATTTGAAGGCAGCTTCTCATTTTGTAGAACTTTACCTGAAGATGGTGGAGGATATCAAGGCGAAGGGTGCCATGAAGGTTTTGGAAGAAGAAATCTTATAATTTAGTTTAGAGCTTTTGCGTTAGTGATTAGGTGCTTTCGATGGATTTTGGCATCCGTCGGAACACCTAATGATAATTAAATCTCTTATAAAAACCTAGATGAAAATGAAACAATCGATTACACTCAAGAGTACAGGACCTTTCCTGCTCCTGACATTCATATATTTTATCGTGGGATTTCTCACCACTGTCAATGGACAGTGTCAGGGACCTTTGCAGGTAGCTTTCCTTTCAGAAGTAACCGCTACCAGGAATTTCTTGGCGACGCTCATTTCTTTTGCTTTCTTTATGGGATATTTGCTCAATAGTGCAAAAACGGGACGTTTGCTGAATAAGATAGGTTATAAAAAGACGCTTATCCGTTCGATGATGGTCATGGTATTAGCTCTTGCTTTCTATCTTGCATCTGCAATCATAGCAGAATATTGGGGTGGAGCAGGCGTCAGAATTTCACAGGATTTCGTGCCTTTTGGATATTTTGTCTTCCTACTCGGAGCATATCTGATGGGTACTTCTGCAGCGATGCTTCAGGTGGTCATAAATCCTTATATCGTAGCTTATCCTTTGCCGGGAACTCAGCCTGTGCAGCGTATGAATTTTACCTGTGCTGTGAATTCTTTCGGTACAACGATAGCCCCTTTCTTTGTTACGGGAGTGATGTTTGCTGGTGTTTCTTTGGAAAGTGTTTCTGCTGATCAACTAACAATTCCTTTTTTGGTTATGATGCTCGTTATAGCCTTGACTACTTGGACTACTTCAAGAGCCAATCTTCCTGATATAGAAGGTACAAGAGATGTTACTGATGATAAGGAAAATGAAAGAAAAACAGTTGCTTCAGTACAGACCTCATCTGCTGTTGAAGAGAATTCAAAGCAACGGAGTATTTGGTCGTTCCGTCATTTGAAATATGGTGTGATTACTATCTTTTTCTATGTGGGAACAGAGGTAGGTATCGGCAATAATATGAATCTTCATGCGATGGATTTGATGGGACAGGGATATGACTTCTCACCAGCCCTTCTTGCTACCCTTTATTGGGGAGGATTCTTGGTTGGAAGAATGGTTTCGGCAGGTTTGAAGAATGTGGCACCTCGTCCCATGCTCCTCTTTGTTTCAGTTGCGGCTATTGTCCTGATGTTAACCTCTATGTTTACAGAGAATCTTTGGTTAATGGCTGCTGTTGGATTATTTCATAGTGTGATGTGGAGTTGTATATTCACCCTTGCTGTTGATGGCTTGAAAGAATATACTTCCAGAGCTTCGGGCGTATTTATGATTGGTGTGTTTGGTGGAGCTGTTTTTCCTGTTCTGCAGGGTTTGTTGGCTGATTATGTAGGTTCATGGCAGTTCACCTGGCTTATTCCACTTTTCTGCGAGTTTGTGATACTGTGGTATGGACTTGTGGGCTATAAACAAGTGGCAGAATGATAAGTGCTTAAAAAATAAGTTTTTTTTCGTGCATTTTATGGTGTGAAATGATGATTTTTTCTTACTTTTGCAAATTGAAAACAAGATAGTATCAATTTACATTATAATTTCAGAAAAAATGGTCATAGATTTTGAAAAGATTGCTGAGGCTCATCTGGAGGGCTTCAAGGGTGGAAAGGGTAAACTCGATACCCGTAATTATGTGGACGATAAGGTGAAGATTATGTATTCTACCTTGCGTCCGGGTGCATCAACTGGTCTTCATACTCATGAGGGCAACTGCGAGATTATCTATGTGGTAAGCGGCACTGCTACTTTCCATTATGATGATGCCGTAGAAGAGGTTCGACAGGGACAGGTGCATTACTGCCCGATGAACCATGCTCATTATATGGAGAATCTCACTGATCATGATCTGGTGTATCTCGCCATTGTGCCTGAGCATCATTAATATCCTTGAAACATCAGGGAAAATCACATCATATTTCTCCTGAGGAAAATGTAAAAAGAAAGTCCAACTCGGATGCCTCTCTCTGAAAGGCTCCAAGCTGGACTTTCGTCATTTTTTTCTCTCTCTCTTTCTTGTATTGCTATGCTAATCTGTGTTTATCTAAAAGTCAGCTGCGGATTAGAGTTTCTCGCAGAACTCGATTTTCTCCTTGTTTGGACCCTCAATGGTGAAGAACTTTACGCCGTTCTCCCAGAAAGGAAGACCATTTACCTGCTGATCCAGCATCTTGA
>USJD01000230.1 GCA_900554835.1 uncultured Prevotella sp.
TAATTTAATAAAATATAAATAATAAAAATAAAAAATAAAATAATTATAAAAAAATAAATATTAAATAATTATTTTTAAAAAATAATACAAAATAATTTTAATAAATTAAAAAATAAAACGTTATATTCAATGAAAAGATTTTCGATATTAGCAATTACATTGTGTGCGATTTGTGGTTCTGCCTTCGGACAGCAAGCCTTGTTCGGGGGACAGATGCCTCTCTCTCCTGAGATTCATGCAGACAAGACCGTTACTTTCCGCTGCATGGCACCAGGAGCTCAAAAAGTACAGATAACAGGTGACTTCTTGCCAACCAAGAAAATAGATACCCCGATGGGTAAGTATGATATGCCTGGAGTAGCCGATTTGAAGAAGGATGAGAAGGGGGTATGGTCTTTTACAACCACTGCTCCTTTGGCACCAGAGCTTTATAGCTATACAATGATGGTGGATGGCGCCAGTGTTACCGACCATCTCAACGTCTATACCGTGCGTGACATCGCCAACGTTTCCAACTATTTCTTGGTAGGCGGAGGAAAGGCTGATCTCTACAAGGTCAACAAGGTAGCGCATGGAACCGTATCAAAGGTCTGGTATGATGATGCCAAAGCTGGTCTTACTCGCCGTATGACAGTATATACTCCTGCAGGTTACGAGACCAGCAAGCAGAAATATCCTGTGCTTTATCTCTTGCATGGCATCGGTGGCGACGAGGAAGCGTGGATGGATTTGGGACGTGCTTCGCAAATTCTCGATAACCTCATTGCGCAAGGCAAGGCGAAGCCAATGATCGTTGTCATGACCAATGGCAATATCTCTCAGGAGGCAGCTCCAGGACAGACATCGGATAATCTGATAGTCCCTGCATTGTGGTTGCCTAAGACCATGGAGGGATCTTTCGAGGCATCTTTCCCTGAGGTAGTGAAGTTCATGGATAGTCGCTATCGTACCATCGCCAATACTCAAGGTCGTGCCATAGCAGGTCTTTCGATGGGTGGTTTCCACTCGTTCTATATTTCTATCAACAATCCTAAGACCTTTGGTTATGTAGGTTTGTTCTCCGCAGCCCTCGGCAAGGAGCAGAGGAGAGGTGGTGCCAATGAGTATATCTACGACAATGTGGATGATAAGTTGGCTAACCTCTTTGCTGCCAAGCCAAAGCTCTTCTGGATAGGCATAGGTAATTCCGATTTCCTCTACAAGGACAACACCGCTTTGCGAGAGAAACTGGATAGCAAGGGATACAAATATACCTATATGGAAACTGACGGGGGACATATTTGGCGAAATTGGAGAATCTATCTCGCCGAATTTGTTCAGAAAATATTCTAATAATTAGCAGGAAGGTCTTCTAAATCTTAGGAGACCTTCTATAGAATGAGACTAACAATTATCAAAAAATTGATAACAATGAAGAAAATTACATTCTTGGCAACTGCCTTGCTGATGAGTCTTGGCAGTTTTGCCCAACAGGCATTGTTTGACAATGTTCCTGTTATCTCACCTGAGGTGAACGCCAACCATACCGTAACTTTCCGCTTGAAGGCTCCTAATGCCCAAAAGGTGCAGGTTACTGGTGATTTCCTGGCACCGAAAACCATTGATACACCAATGGGAAAGTATGATGCTCCTGGAGTAGCTGATATGACAAAAGATGAAAAGGGTGTTTGGACTTTTACCAGCCAAATGCTTTCACCTGAGTTGTATTCTTACAATCTCCTTTTGGATGGAGTGAAGATCGTTGACCCAGGAAGCGTGTATATCACTCGTGATATTACCTCAGAAACCAATATATTCATTCTTTCAGACAAGAAAGGTGATTGTGGTGATCTCTATACCGTTAACGAAGTGCCTCACGGAAATGTGTCTAAGGTTTGGTATGATAGTCCTACGCTCAAGATGCAGCGCCGTATGACGGTCTATACTCCAGCAGGTTATGACAAAGGCAAGGATTATCCTGTACTCTATCTGCTCCATGGCGCAGGTGGCGACGAGGATGCCTGGACTACTTTAGGACGTGCACAGCATATTCTTGATAATTTGATTGCCACAGGTAAGGCTAAGCCTATGGTCGTTGTGATGACCAATGGCAATCCTAATTGCCAGGCTGCTCCAGGTGAGTGGTCGGCAGGTCAATATATTCCTTCTTTGTATGGCTATCAAGGTGCCAAGCCAGCTGCCACCATGGATGAGAGCTTCCCTGATGTGATGAATTATGTGGAGAGCCACTACAAGGTTGCTAAAGACAAGGCTCATCGTGCCATCTGTGGACTCTCTATGGGCGGTGGTCATTCTTTTGATATCTCTCGCCGTTTCCCTACCAAGTTTGATTACATCGGACTCTTCTCTGCAGGTTTGCATGTGGGTACTACTGGCGATTTCCGTAGTGACTTCTACAAGCAGTTGCAGGGTAATGAGGAGGCTAAGAAACAGTTGGCTACTCTGTTTAAGAACAAGCCAAAGTTGTATTGGATAGGTATGGGCAAGACCGATTTCCTCTATAAGAGCAGTGCAGACTTGCGTCGCTACTTCGATGAGAAGGGGTATAAATATACCTATTTGGAAACGGAGGGTGGACACATCTGGCGTAATTGGCGTGTGTATCTTACAGAGTTCGCACAGAAGATTTTCAAATGATAAAATAACTTTTTCAAGTAATAGTTTAATAAAATAAGGTATAGACTATGATAAAACAAATCTTAGTTTCTTCATGTGTGCTTTTTTCTGCGACTTTCGTAGTGCAAGCACAGAACCCAAAGTTGGGTGTGTCTCCTATCCAGGATGTCATCAATGCGATGACCCTCGATGAGAAGATTCAGTTGGTGGTAGGTTCTACGGGTAAGTATGAGAGCCAGATGGAGGCTACCATTGGTAACCAAGGTCAGTTGGTACAGGGTGCCGCAGGTCAGGTGAATGGTATTGAGCGTCTGGGCATTCCTGCTACGGTTGTAGCCGATGGTCCTGCAGGTCTTCGCATCGACCCTAAACGCAAGGATACCGACAAGACATTCTACTGTACCCACTTCCCTGTGGCTACTGTGATGAGCTCTACCTGGAACAAAGACTTGGTGTATTCCGTAGGTACCTCTATGGGAGATGAGGTGAAGCATTATGGCGTAGATGTCTTGTTGGCACCTGCTACCAATATTATGCGTAATCCTCTTTGTGGCCGTAACTTTGAGTATTATTCAGAAGATCCATTGTTGGCTGGTACCATTTGTGCAGCTATGGTGAATGGTATCGAGAGCAACGATGTAGGTACTTCGTTGAAGCACTTCGCACTGAATAACCAGGAGACCAATCGTACTCGTAATAATGTTATCGGTAATCCACGTACTTTCCGTGAGATTTACTTGAAACCTTTCGAAATCGTTGTCAAGGAGGCTCAGCCTTGGACGGTGATGACTTCTTACAATCTCATCAATGGTACGATGTCTAGCGAGCGTTGTGACTTGATAACAGAGATTCTTCGCCATGAGTGGGGATTCAAGGGTATGGTGATGACCGACTGGTTTGGTGGTCTTAGCGCTGCTGCCCAGATGGAAGCGGGTAACGACCTGTTGATGCCAGGTAAGGCAGACCAGGTGAAGGAGATTCGCAAGGCTGTGCTCAATGGTCGCCTGTCGATGGAAATCCTCGACCGCAATGTACGCCATATCTTGGAGTATATCATGCAGACTCCTCGTTTCAAGCAGTATGTTGCCGACAACAATCCTGATTTGAAGGGACATGCTTTGGTGGCTCGCAATGCCGCTACCGAGGGAATGGTGTTGTTGAAGAACAACAAGAATGTATTGCCACTCGTTCAGAAGATTAAGAACATAGCCCTCTTCGGCAATACTTCTTATGATTTCATAGCTGGTGGTACTGGTTCTGGCAATGTTAACCATGCTTATGTGGTAAGTTTGTTGGATGGTTTGAAGAATGCTGGCTATCAGGTGGATGGCGACATCCAGAAGTCATACATAGAGTATGCTCCAAAGGCAAAGGCAAACTTGCCAAAGCCAAAGAATCCTTTGGAGGCTTTCTTGCCTGGTCACTTCATCCCAGAGATGAGCCTTGCAGAATTGAATATGTCTGCTGCTGTCAAAAACAACGATATGGCAATCATCACTATTGGTAAGTCGTCTGGTGAGTTCTTGGATCGCAAGATTTCTGATAGCTTCAATCTCACAAAGGAGGAGAAGGATATGATTTCTGGCGTTTGCAACGCTTTCCATAAGGCTGGTAAGAAGGTGGTTGTCATCTTGAATGTTTGTGGCGTTGTTGAGACCAAGAGTTGGATTGCTGGTCCTGATGCTGTATTGTTGTCTTGGTTGCCTGGTCAGGAGGGTGGTAACTGTGTTGCTGACATCTTGTCGGGTAAGGAGAATCCTTCTGGTCGTCTTCCTATGACATGGCCTGTAAGTTATAACGACGTTCCTTCTAAGGCTGATTTCCCTAACCCTGAGACTGTCAAGGTTGACGATGTGCTTGGTATGTTTATGGGCAAAGGTATCGGTAGCAAGGGTGATGTGAAGAATGTGGATTACACCGAGTATAATGATGGCGTTTATGTAGGTTATCGTTATTACCAGACTAAGAATGTGCCTGTATCTTATCCTTTTGGTTATGGTATGAGTTATACTACCTTTAAGTATGGCAAACCTGCGGTAACGAAGGATGCACAGGGCAATATCAAGGTTCAGGTGACTGTGAAGAATGCTGGTAAGGTAGCTGGTAAGGAAGTGGTTCAGGTATATGTGGCTGCTCCTGGTAAGGATATGGATAAACCTGCAAGGGAACTTCGTGGTTATGCCAAGACTAAGAATTTGCAGCCTGGTGAGTCAGAGACTGTTACTATCGACATCCCATACAAGAACTTGGCTTCTTTCAATGAGGTTGATAGTCAGTGGCAGGTTGAGGCTGGTGATTACAAGGTGATGGTGGCAAAGAATGCTGCCGACCTCAAGCCTCTTACTACCGTGATTACTGAGGAAGCTGGTGTAACCGAGAAGGTTCGCCCTTGCTTGCTCAAGGAAGTAAAGTAGTTCTATTAAAGATCAAGTTCAATAATAAAAGAACTTGATGGTAATAAAGAGCTTAATGAGATATAAAAAGAGGGTGCGCTATCAACTGACGGCGCACCCTCTCTTTTTATATCTTATGGATTTTTGTAAGTCTCTTCACTTAAACAATCCAGAGATGGAATCCCTTCTGCTCCAGGGCACCCTTAATCTCCTTGACGTGGTCGGAGTCGCGGGTCTCCATAGTGAGTC
>USJD01000231.1 GCA_900554835.1 uncultured Prevotella sp.
CACCTGTATGGAGCTTTATGTTCAGTACAAGGACTACAACTGGATGATGGCATTCACAGAGAAGTTGCTCGAGACTATCTGTATCGCTGTCAACGGCAAGCCAGAGCGTGAGATTGATGGCAACATCATCAGCTTCAAGGCTCCATATCGCCGTCTGCCTATCCTCGATGCCATCAAGGAGAAGACCGGTTTCGACTGCAACGGCAAGACCGAGGAAGAAATCCGCGCATTCTGCAAGGAGAAGGGCATGGACGTAGATGAGACCATGGGTAAGGGTAAGTTGATTGATGAGCTCTTTGGTGAGTTCTGCGAGGGCACTTTCCTCCAGCCAACCTTCATTACTGATTATCCTGTAGAGATGTCTCCATTGACCAAGATGCACCGTTCTAAGCCAGGTTTGACCGAGCGTTTCGAGTTGATGGTAAACGGTAAGGAGCTTGCCAACGCATACTCTGAGCTCAACGACCCAATCGACCAGGAAGAGCGTTTCATCGACCAGATGAAGTTGGCTGACAAGGGTGACGATGAGGCAATGATCATCGATCAGGACTTCCTCCGCGCTCTACAATACGGTATGCCTCCTACTTCAGGTATCGGTATCGGTATCGACCGCCTCGTGATGTTGATGACTGGCAAGACCTTCATTCAGGAGGTATTGTTCTTCCCTCAGATGAAGCCAGAGAAGAAGATGCCACAGAGTACTATCAAGGAATGGGCTGAGATTGGCGTGCCAGAGGACTGGGCATACGTGCTCCGCAAGGCAGGTTTCAACCTGATTTCTGACATCCGTGAAGAGAAAGCTCAAGGTCTTCAGCAGAAGATCGGTGAAATCAATAAGAAGTACAAGCTCGGCTACGAGAAGCCTTCTGTTGATGATATCCAGAGCTGGATCGATCGTAGTAATGTTGAATGTTGATTGTTGAATGTTGAATTATGAGCAGCGCAAAAGATTTACTTACGACCAAGAGTATGGATTTTGCCGTACGCATCGTTAATCTATACAAATGGTTATGTAACGAGAAGAAGGAGTTTGTTTTAAGCAAACAACTCCTTCGTTCTGGTACTAGTATCGGAGCTAATCTTTCCGAAGCTCAGTCAGCAATCAGCAAAGCAGACTTTGCAGCAAAGGTTTACATTTCTCTTAAAGAAGGTAAAGAGACATTATATTGGATAGAGCTTTTATATCGAACTAAATACTTAGACGAAAAGCTATACCTATCTATATATAAAGATGCCAATGAAATGGTAAGTCTTCTTGCTTCTGTTACAAAGAAATTACAACCAGACAGCCATTAAGTCTCACAACATCCAGCATGAAAGGCGTATGCCAACTCAACATTCAACATTCAACATTCAACATTAACATGTATAACTGCGGTAAAATAGCGATTATTGGCGGCGGTAGCTGGGCTACGGCAATAGCCAAGATTGTGGTGGGGCATACTCATCACATAGGTTGGTATATGCGACGCGACGACCGCATCGAGGACTTCAAGCGCTTGGGACATAACCCTGCCTATCTGATGTCGGCAAGATTTAATGTGGACGAGATCTTCTTCTCTTCAGACATCAATAAGATTGTGCAGAACTACGATACACTCGTATTCGTCACCCCATCGCCTTACCTTAAGAATCATCTCAAGAAACTCAAGACTCGCATCAGCGACAAGTTTATCATCACAGCCATCAAAGGTATCGTACCTGACGAAAACCTCGTTTGCTCAGAATATTTCCATCAGGTATATGATGTGCCTTATGAAAACTTAGCTTGTATCGGTGGCCCTTCTCATGCAGAAGAAGTTGCGCTGGAGCGTCTGAGTTATCTCACCGTGGGCTGTAGCGACACAGATAAGGCTCGCGCCTTTGCCAACGACTGTCTGGCAAGCGAGTATATCAAGACCAAGACTTCAAGCGATGTCATCGGTATCGAATACTCATCAGTCTTGAAGAATGTATATGCTATTGCTGCAGGCATCTGTGGCGGTCTGAAATATGGCGACAACTTCCAGGCGGTGCTCATGTCGAATGCCGTTCAGGAGATGCACCGTTTCCTCACTGCCGTCCACCCTATCGACCGCAGCATGTACGACTCAGTATATCTCGGTGACCTGCTCGTGACAGGTTACAGTAATTTCTCACGCAACCGCACCTTCGGTACCATGATAGGTAAAGGCTATAGCGTGAAAAGTGCACAGATAGAGATGGAGATGATTGCCGAGGGATTTTTCGGTACAAAGTGTATGAAGGAAATCAATCGCCACATGCACGTCAACATGCCGATTCTCGATGCAGTATATAATATACTGTACGAGCGCATCAGTCCGCAAATCGAAATCAAGCTCTTGACTGATTCGTTCAGATAATGGAGAAACATTAACACATTCATTTAGATATTTAAATAAGAAAATGAAAAGTATCAGCTTAAACATTACTAAGGCTGCATCATTCCTCGCAGAAGGTGCAGTAAAGGCTTACGAGCCTAAGGTAAAGGCCGCTCAGGAAGCTCTTGAGAACGGCACTTGTGAAGGTAACGATTTCTTGGGATGGTTGCATTTGCCATCTTCTATCACTCCTGAGTTCTTGAATGAGATTCAGGCAGTTGCCAACACATTGCGTGAAAAGTGTGAGGTTGTTGTTGTTGCTGGTATCGGTGGTAGCTACCTTGGTGCTCGCGCCGTTATCGAAGGCCTCGGCAATTCTTTCGCTTGGCTCGTAAATGATAAGAAGAATCCAACTATCCTTTTCGCAGGTAACAACATCGGTGAGGATTACCTCTACGAGTTGACTACTTTCTTGAAGGACAAGAAGTTCGGTGTTATCAATATCTCTAAGTCTGGTACCACAACTGAGACTGCTCTCGCTTTCCGTCTTTTGAAGAAGCAGTGCGAGGATCAGCGTGGCAAGGAAGAGGCTAAGGATGTGATCGTAGCCGTTACCGATGCCAAGAAGGGTGCTGCCCGCACTTGCGCTGACAAGGAGGGTTACAAGAGCTTCATCATCCCTGACAATGTAGGTGGTCGTTTCTCTGTTTTGACTCCAGTAGGTTTGTTGCCTATCGCTGTTGCTGGTTTCGACGTAAAACAGCTCGTTGCTGGTGCTACTGACATGGAAAAGGCTTGTGGTAAGGACGTTGCTTTCGATGAGAACCCTGCTGCTATCTATGCTGCTACTCGTCAGGCACTCTATACACAGGCTGGCAAGAAGATTGAGATCGTTTGCAACTTCCAGCCTAAACTTCACTACTTCGCTGAGTGGTGGAAGCAGCTCTATGGTGAGAGCGAGGGTAAGGACCAGAAGGGTATCTTCCCAGCAGCTTGCGACTTCACTACCGACCTTCACTCTATGGGCCAGTGGATTCAGCAGGGCGAGCGCTCTATCTTCGAGACTGTTATCAGCGTAGAGACTCCTAACGAGAAGTTGCTCTTCCCTCACGATGATGAAAACCTCGATGGTTTGAACTTCTTGGAGGGCAAGCGTGTGGATGAGGTGAACAAGATGGCAGAACTCGGTACTCGCTTGGCTCACGTTGACGGTGGTGTTCCTAACATCTTGGTTAACGTACCTGAGTTGAACGCTTACTACCTCGGTCAGTTGATCTACTTCTTCGAGAAGGCTTGCGGTATCAGCGGTCTCTTGGAAGAGGTGAACCCATTCAACCAGCCTGGTGTTGAGGCATACAAGAAGAATATGTTCGCATTGCTCAACAAGCCTGGTTATGAGGCTGAAAGCAAGGCTATCCAGGAGAGACTGAAGAATGAATAATGTTGAATGTTGAATGTTGAATGTTGAATTGGGGCAGACGCCTTTATCCGGCAGGCAAAACTCAACATTCAACACTCAACACTCAACATTAAAATAAAAAGGTTGATGAAAGAAATTATTTCAAAATACTTAAAAGACCACGGCTTTGGGGAATTCAACCCTAAAGCCGTTCTTTTTGATATGGATGGCGTGCTATACAACAGTATGCCTAATCATGCTGTGGCCTGGCAGGAATCGATGAAGCAGTTTGACATCCACATGACTGCCGCTGATGCTTATGCCACAGAGGGAGCACGAGGTATCGATACCATCCAGATGATGGTGAAAAAGCAGAAAGGTATCGACATATCATTGGAAGAAGCTCAGAAAATGTACGATGTAAAGACGGATATCTTCCACTCTATGCCAACGGCAGAAATCTTCCCTGGTGTTAAGGAAATCATGCAGAAGATTAAGAATGCTGATATGCAAGTGGGTGTGGTTACCGGTAGCGGTCAGCGCCCTCTCATCATGCGCCTGCTCAATGACTTCGGTGATTTTCTGGATGAAGACCATATCGTAACTGCGTATGACGTGAAACGTGGTAAACCAAATCCAGACCCATACCTGATGGGATTGGTGAAAGCGGGCAATCTTCAACCATGGGAAGGCATCGTTGTAGAGAATGCTCCATTAGGAGTCAGAGCGGGTGTTGCTGCTAATATCTTCACGGTTGCCATCAATTCCGGTCCATTACCTGATAATGAGTTATCTGATAAAGGCTGTAATCTTCTTTACCATCAGATGATAGAGTTCTGCAATGAGTTCGAGAGTTTAATAGAAATGGCACATCAGCAGAGCCAGATATTCAAAAACAACAAAAACGTGTAAGTAAACAGTATTACTTACACGTTTTTTGTTTGATTTTTATATTCTTATAAATCGATTCCTCAATCAAATGAATTACTTTATAAAACAATTCCGCTGGTAGATTTTTCCTTGACAATTTATTATTCTTTCAACCAACGACCAATCAGATCAATAATCTCCTGACGGGTTGGCTCTGGGAAGGAAAGAATACGGGTCTTATGAGAACCTCCCGGACACATATAAACATGCAAATTATGCTTGTTCTTCGTAAATGGAAGTCCATAAATACCAGAAGCACTCCATGGGTCGATAGAACCATAGATATAAACCATCTTAGGATCATTCTTACTCAGGAAATCTACTGTGTGCTTATATAATACAGGAGAAAAATTCACGTTCTCCGCGTCCTTCGGCAACATCAACCGATGCAAATATCCCTTTGCCGTCTTAATACTCAGATATCTCTTGAATGGTTTTGTATAATAGCCATAATAACCTAATTCTTTAGCCGCCTGCACATCAAACGAGAAATAGGGATTCTGATTGGAGAAATAATCGGGTTCACAATGACTCATCCAATACTTGAATGTATATACTAATTTAAAAGTGTACCACTTTCTAATTAAAAAGTGTACCACTCCA
>USJD01000232.1 GCA_900554835.1 uncultured Prevotella sp.
CGCATACCATTCACATAGATTTCCGGTTGCTGGGTAGTATCCACAGCCGCCATCACGATATTGGCATTGAAGCGCTCACCAGGATAAAGTGTAGTCTTCTCCGGAATCACGAAGGCATCAAGTTTGTTGACTCGAATATCCTTCATATCTATATTAGATACGAGGGTATGGAGCACCTCTCCTTCCGCATAGCGCACATCACTCTGCAGTTTGGAGAGCAAAGTGATAGCAGCAGCCACAGGCATATTCTCAAACATATATTCCTGCCAGTTTTTGCCCAAAGTCGTTGAATTCTTTGGCACAACTGTAGCGAGGTTACTCTGAATGATTTTCTTCTGATGCTCGTCAGTCACCATGGTGAGGATACGCTCACGATAACGGTTGATGGCATCATAGAGTTTCTTGCCTTTCCCCGTACCAGGAGCCAGCATCACGATGCTCGCAGCTTCCAGATTATCCTTGTTCTCGATGTTTTTCACATCGCCATCCTTTCCATCAGCCTCTCTGACGATGGCTTCCTTCAACTGCTGTGCGAAGTTGTAGAGCGAGTCACTCATTTCCTTCACCTGAGTAGCCTTCTCAAACCATTCTTTCACCTTGGCAGGATTCTTCTTCATCTGCTCGCTGAAATCCCCATAGATAGCAGCATTCTCTGCAGAAGAATTGGCCGTGGTACGGTTCAAGCTCTCCTCCACAATAGAGAATCCGTTGAGCACCTCGGTAGAGATGTTCAATGCAAGCATGGCCATGAGGACGACATACATTAAGTTGATCATCTTCTGGCGCGGTGAAACGGGTCTTTTCTTTATTGCCATTTATTTATAACTGATAAATTCGATTGAATGCTTTACTCTTCACTTACATGTGGGGCTGCAGCTCTCATATTGACAGTCATTGCCTCAATCATGCGAGTATAAATCTTGTTGAGCTGCTCTATCTGCTGAGCCATTTTTCTGCTCTGCTCATTGATCTGGTCGATAGTACCAATCTGCTGACTGGCACCCTTCAGCTGCATTTCATATACCTTGCTGATACCGGTAAGCGTACGGTTCAGATTTTCCATTTCCTCGCTATCACGGGTCAGGCGGCTGCTCTGTTCATTTACCTTTTCGAGGGTTTCCACCAGCTTCTTCAACTCTTCCACATAGTTATTCTGTGCTTCCTCCATTTCTGGAGTTATCTGCTGCTGACCACCAACCCATGCAGTAGAACCAGCTACAGGCTGCTGAACGGCTGCTGACTGAGGCTGCTGAGCGACAACATCTGCATCCTTATCATCAGAAGATGATGCAGAGACTGGAGAAGTTGCTGCAGAAGCAATGCCCTGAGAAGCAGTAGCGCCTGGAGCAAAGACTATCGGCTGTCCCACAACCACAGCATCTCCGGAAACAGGATGAGAACCCGAAACCGGTTGAGGACCAGCTACAGAATTATTTGTATCATAAGTGACCTTGCCCGTCTCCAGATATTCTTCAGTAATATGTGTAGGAATATCACGACCATCGGCAGTCTTATCAAAAGGACGGTCGAAGGCTGACAGGAAGAATACAAATACCTCAGTACCCATACCCAAGAACAACATCAGATTGGCTCCCGGCAAGTGAGTCAACTTAAAGAGGGTACCCAAGATAACGATAGATGCACCCCAACTATATGCATAGTTCAGGAATGTTTGTCCAGGCACGCTATCCATCCACTTTTGCAGACGGTAAACGATATTAAACTTACTGTAATCGCCCATTTTTATTATCTCCTATTCTTTGATTTTGTAGGTTTCTGTTTTGCACTTGATGTTGTTGCGAGACTTCTCACACATCTGAATCCGATATACGAACGAGGCTGGTTCTGATATTCCCAAGAGCGCCATGCCGAACGGATGAAAGACTCAGGGTCCTTCCATGATCCACCTCTCACGCTTTTCTTCTTCAAGCGGTAAGGATCTTCCTTGGCTGCATTATAAACAAGCGTTGGATTCAGATCGTTCATGGCATCAACACCCGCTTCCGTATAAATCGTACTGGTCCATTCAGCCACATTACCTGCCATATCATACAGTCCGTTAGAATTAGGAGAATAGATGCCCACCCTGCTTGTTATCAGGTTTCCGTCCTTGGTATAATTACCACGGTCTGGCTTGAAATTGGCATAGAAACATCCATCCCCATTTTTTACATCCTTATTTTCCCAAGGGAATTCATTCTGCTCCTTACCGCGAGCTGCATACTCCCACTCAGCCTCAGTAGGCAGACGATATCTCTGTATGAAACGTGCCTCAGGACCCAAGCCTTTCAACAGATAGTCCGTACGCCAGGCACAGAATGCATTCGCCTGTTCCCAAGTAACGCCTACCACAGGATAATCATTATAGGCAGGATTGCTGAAATAACTTCTGAGATAAGTCTCATTATCAGAATTCTTGAAGTCATTCACCCAACAGGTCGTATCCGGATAAACATTCACAATATAGGTATTGAGAAAATCCCAAGGTCCACTCAACTGTCGGTTGATGGTCTGTCTCACGATTCTACCCTCATCATCCACATAGGCCGTATCCTTGGAAATCATGACCACCTCGTTCGGATCAACCTCGATGTCAGTATTGAGGTTACGCTCAGAAGCATTGAGACGGTTGCGACGCAAGGCAGCGGCAGTATAATCATAGATTTCATACTTATAGTTGAGCTGACTCCAGTCTATCAACTTTTCTCCTGTCACAGGATTGGTCGTATAAAGACTCTCAATGGCACGCAGTTCGTCCTCATTAGGTTTCTTAGGAAGATTCTTCTTCCAGTTGACACGCGGAGGCACAGGTTCACCATTCTTATCTTCCGTAATCATATAAGTTTCATCGCCTCCATAAGAAGGGTCAGCAAGACGGGTACGCAAGATAGAATCTCTCACGTAAGCAACAAATTGCTTATATTCAGAGTTGGTAATTTCAGTATCGTCCATCCAGAAACCATCCACAGAGATTTCCTTCACAGGCGTTTTTCCACCCCAAAGAGAGTCTTGCTTTTCCAAGCCCATCTTCAGGAAGCCACGGTTCACCTTCACCATGCCGTAAGGAGCTGGCTCAGTAAATCCCCTGCCAGATACGCCCACGACTTCACCACCACGACCTGCCATCGAGGTAGATTTGGCACCGAAACATCCAGTCAATGCCACCAGCACAATGGCTGAGCAAAGCCACATGATACCTTTCTTCATATTCATATTATTCTTATACTATAGTATTCTTACACTTTTATGTTTATTTCTTCCTTTTTTTACGAGATTGATGTCAGTCTGATAACCGACAAACAGCTCATGACTTCCATTGCCAGGACTGATAGCCGACGTGTACATTTCATAACTGTAACCTAACACCACTCCGTGGAACATTCCACCTACAAGGAACGTAACGGAATTGGTAGGACTATAGGACACACCGCCATACATCATTTTCTTTTCATGCGTATAGACCATCCTGCAACTTACATCTCCCCGCCAGGTCACTCCATCGTATCTGACAAGAGTAGAAGGCTTTATAGATAAAAACGGATTTCTTAACTTAATATTGTATCCGCCAGTCAAATAATAAGTTGCATCTATCTGCATTTCATTCGTTTCGCCCATTTCAATCTTAGGAGCATTCAGATGCTGTCCGGAAATTCCCACATACCAGGCACCATGTGAATAATAAAGACCAAAGCCAAGATCCAGTCCGTTACCATCAATCTGAGAGGTGGAGAAAGCAGGGTCATTAGATTCTCCTAAATCCACTTTGCTGCCATCAAAACTTTCACTTATAAAACCAGCTTGAATACCGGCACTGAGCATACCCTTGAAAAGCCTTTTCTTGAAAGCATATTGCAAAGCCAACTTCTGATGGGTGAACAAACCTATCTGGTCGTTCATGAATTGCACACCGACACCATGATAATTCTTCAAGGCATAGAAAGGCAAATCGGCTCCAGCATACATGGTCCGGGGATTATGCTCAAAACCAGCCATGTCTAAAGCATAATCAATATTCACATTTATCTTGGCTTGTTTACCTACCGCACCAGGATTGAAGGAAGGTTCCATATCAAAATAATGACTAAAAGAAGGATCGTACTGAGCATAACAGGTGGTTATACCCAGTATCATCAACAAAGTCGCTATTTTAATTCTTTTATACACGATACTATAACGGATTTTTTCTCAAAATATTGTATAAATCGGGAATAGAGATAAAAAATAAAATGAAAAAGGCTGCCCTTATCCATAAGAGCAGCCCTATCATCACTTAATACTCATCATCATTCCACAAGAAATCATCCTTGGAAGGATAATCAGGCCAGATGTCTTCGATGCTCTCGTAAACATCACCTTCATCTTCAATCTCCTGCAAATTCTCCAGAACCTCCAGAGGCGCACCAGAACGAGTTGCATAGTCTATCAACTCATCTTTTGTTGCAGGCCATGGTGCATCTTCAAGCTTTGAAGCTAATTCAAGTGTCCAATACATAGCTAATTATTTAACGGTTTATAAATTTGCGTGCAAAAGTAATACTTTTATTTGTATTTACAAGCATTTTACGTATTTATTTTTATGGGAAATTAAAAATTAATCTTAAAAAATTGCTTATGCTTCGATTTATCAAAGAATATAATCCCACAAAGATATAAATCATAGCAGACACCACTCCTGTCGTCAGCTATCATTTCTTCCCATAACCGACGAGTTTGCTTATTCTTGTAAATGTCTGTTATAACCAAAAGTAACTGATCAGATGCATGCAGAAAGATTTCATTTCTTATGTCTTCATCAGAAAGCCAATCCATCTCAACAATCACCAAAGCCTTAGCGCTTTCCTCATCAAAATAATAATCATCTATCATTCTGACCAACGTATTTTGGCAACCAGCATACACGTACGGAGCGAAATCATAATCACCCATCACGACATATTGGGGTTGCCAGTAATTGGCAAGACGAAAGAACAGACGACCCAATTTACGGAAAGTCTTAGACCGGTCTTTCATTTCCTCATCCAGCTGTTCGTAGGCATAATAAGGATCATGCTCGTTGACGACATAACGCACGAAAGAATAAGCCGAAGGCGACTGAATGCCAAACCCACGACTGTATCTGCAACGTAAAAGCCAACGAGAGATAGATTGTATATAATATGAAATAGATTCAAGCATATAATAAAACGAAAAATAAAAGCCTCAGAAATCTTTCGAAATCTGAGGCTCTTCATTGAAAGGAGGCGGCGA